>JAIOAS010000058.1 GCA_019873725.1 Chloroflexota bacterium
GGCTGTACCATAGGTGACATCCAACGTGATAGGCAGGCTCCAGGTGATGCCGTCGTGATGGTAAAGATTGACATTCTCACACGTATGTCCAGCGGGGAGGTCGGCGGCGCTGAAGTAGAAAGTAACGGCGACACCGGGACTGCCGGGCGCGGTAGTCGGCGCGATGTCGAAGCAGCGTTGGAGGGTTTCGTCGGGGACGGTGGTGCAATCCTGCCCACCGCGAATCTGCACGGTGGTCGGGCCGAGATTGAATCCGCTGGGGTTGATCTTTAATCCACCGTAACCGCCCGTATCGAAGAAAGCAGCATCGTAATAAGCCGCGCCGAGGGTTTTCTGTTGGCGCAGCGTGCCGTTGTTGGTCAGCGCGCCGTTCACCGCTAGGGCGAATTCAATTTCTTGGAGATTCCACGTGGTTTCGTTCGGCACCGGCACCGATACGCCCATCGCCAACGTTCCGCCCGGTTGCACGGTCAGGTTGCGTTCGACGTGCAGATGGCTCTGCGCTTCAACGTGACTGCCATTTTCGACCACCACGTCGTAGAACTGAGCGTACTGGCTCGGCGTGAAGTAAGCATCGTCGTAATAGTGGACGATGCGTTGCACGCCCGGCCCGCTGAAGCGCACCAGGCCATTCGTCGTCGCGCCCCACTGGTCGTCCCACCAATCCTTCGTCTCCCAGGTGGCTTCCCAGGCGTTGCCGCTGCCGGTGAGGTTGACCTCGTGGCCCTCAGCGATGTACACAAGGCCATACTCGTAGACGTAGCGCGTGGTCAGGTCGCCGCCGTCCAGGATGAGGTTGTCCTCTACGCCCACCGCAGCCACGGTGGTATTGGCGGAAATCGTCGGTGTAATCAGGTCATCAAACCACGGCAACAACGCGATTTCCTCCGCGCCGGGGATGTGGCCGCAGTCCCAGTTGCCGGCGGTGTGCCAGTCGTCGCCGGCGGCGGTCTCCAGCCAGGCACAGCCGGAACGGATTTCAAAGTTGTCAAAGGCAAAGCCGTCATAGGTTGTCGCAGCATCCGAGCCGAAGAAGAAGCGCAGCAGGACGTAGGGTTCGCCGGCCAGGTCGTACAGGTTGTGCAGCGCCGTGCGCCAGCCGTAACTGGCCATATAGGCGACCATGTTGGCGTCGCTGTTCGGGTCGCCGCTCCAGCCATCTTCGAAGGCCAATGCTTCCGGAGCACTGTTGTACCAGTTGAACCCATCCCAACTGCCGAGGGTCTCCCACGTCGCGCCGCCATCCACGCTGGCTTGCAGGCTGGCGCCATCGTAGTCATACTCGGACTCCCACCACAGGTCGAACTTGACGTAGGGGTGCGTCAACCCGGAAAAGTCGAAGGCCGGGCTTTGCACATAGGATTGCTCGTTGTTGGTGTAGTTGCCGTCCAGGTTGGTCATCCAGGCGTTATCGCCGGTGGACGCGCCCACGATGGTCGCGCCGGCCGGCGTGCCCAGTTCCCAACTGCTGTTGTCGCCGCCGCTCGTCCAGCCGCCCGCGCCGCTCTCAAAGCCCTGCACGTAGGGGAAGGCGCTGATAGGCGCCGGGACGCTGGTGAATGTCCACACCGGGCAGCCGGTAGCGTTGCCGAAACCATTGTAGGGAACAATCTGCCAGTAATGGAGCGTATTGGCTGCTAACATTGCCGCCGGGTCGTAGGTGGTCGCGTTGCCCACATCTACGCCGTTAGCAATGTTGGTAGGCGGATTATCCGTCCCAAAGTAAACATCATACCCCGCCGGGACGCCGCCGCCGTTGGCCCACGCCAGGTTGGCGGTCAACAGCACGCCCGTCGCGCCATTCGCCGGGTCAGGAAGGATAGCGCAATTCGGCGCGGCGACTGCGACAGTCTGAATCACCTGCACGTCATCCAAGAACATATTGCTGCCGTAGCCGGAGATACCGTTAAAGACCACATTGACCGCCGATTCGCCGGCATAGTCGGTCAGGTCCAGCGTATGCTGCGCCCACTCATCTGCGCCCGTAAAGCGATAGATTGGAGCGCCCACATCCTCAAACGTGCTGCCCCCATCCAGGCTGACTTGCACTTGCAGGCGGTCGGGGTAATTGTTGTCATAGTCAGTATCGTGGTACATCCAGAAGGAGAGGGTGTATTCCCCCGCCGCGCTAAAGTCCAGCGCGGGCGAGAGCAATTGCTTGTAGCCTCCAGCAGCGCAATCATAAGAATTGAACATCGCCTCCGCCGGCGGGGAATACGGCTCTTGTATCGGGAAGGAACCCTCCGTCTCCCGGCTCCAGGTACACGCGCCGGCGGACGGGATGGTCCAGCCGCCGGTGGGGGGGAACGTCGCGCCGGTAAAATCCTCGTTGAGAATGAGGGTGGAAGCGACAGTGAATGACCACACCGGGCAGCCGGTAGCTTCGCCATTAGTATTGTATGGAACGACTTTCCAGTAATAAGTCGTTGTAAGCGACAGATCGCCGGGCGGGTCGTAGGTGGTCACGTTGCCCAAATCCGACCCGTTGAGGAGGTTCGTGGGCGGGTTGTCCGTGCCAAAGTAGAGGCGGTAGCCATCCACCCGCCCGCCGCCGGAACGCCAGTTCAGCGTCGCGCTGCGTAATACATTCGTCGCGCCATCCGCCGGACTGACGTTGACGGCGCAGGGCGGCGCAGCGTTGGGGTCCACCGGCGTAAAGGTGTAGGTCTTACCGCTGGGCAGGTATTGCGCCGAATTGATGCTATTGTTTGCCGTCGTGCTGCTGACCGTATCGGCGGTCCCGGCAGCAGGCGTCACGCTGAGAAAGTGCCCGCTCCCGCCGGTCGCGTCGTTGATGCCGATGGAGGCGGAGGCCTGATCTGGGTCGCCAGGCGCATTCATAGCCCCATAGATGAACTCGATGACGTTGGTAGTCTCATACAATCGCACCTGGAAATCCTGTGGCGTGCCCCCGTCGTAATACCACAGCACATCCGTCCACTGCACCACAAAGACGCGGTTGGGCGCGCTGCCCAGGGTCGCGTAACCGATTTCCCCGTCCAGAATGTGGTCATCCCACAGCGGGGCCAACAAGGGTTTATCCGTTGTAGAAGCCAGGTTGTTCCAATAACCCGCGTCTTCATACGTCTGCCCCATCTCCAGCCAGCCGTTGACGCTGATGCGCCCGGTGGTATAGGCCGTGCCATCGTAGATGAACGTAAACGGCAGCGCGATGTTCTCTGCGCCGTCGTCGTCCGTCGCCGTGCTGACGGTATAGCCAGTCTCCCCGCTGATATCGTTGTATGTCTCCAACGAGACGCTGAAGGCGTAATGCGCCGCCGCCGCCTGCGCCGGGGTCGGCGTGAAGCACGCCAGCAACAATCCAAACACCAGTAAACTATGCACTACAGTTTTCATCGTTTAACCTCCTGAAAGATAGATTTATCCGCACCGAGGGCGCGGGATAAGTCTTGCAAATACGCCAGCAGCTCCTCCGCACTGGCAAAGCCGCGACGCTCCGGCGGCGTCTCATCCTGCCCGCCAATCACCTCCAGGCTGAAACGCCACGGCGTCTCTGCCGGAGATTGCGCCAGGTCATCTGCCTCCGCCCACATCCGCAGGATAAAGGCGCGATAAGTGGCGGGCACGGATAGCGTGAGGTTCATCGTAGCTCCCCTTGTACAATCAGCAAATCAAAAAAAAACTCAGAACCGCAACATCACCTGCGCGGCGATTCTGGTTCTCGTTGATGCGACATGCTGCGCCGCCGCGCCCGCCAAAGTGCGCCCCCGCCGGCCAGCAGCAGGCCCAATACGCCGTATAGCCAGAGGTGCGCCGCGCGCGCGGTAAAGCCGCGCAACGTCGCCGCCGTCGGTGTCGTCTCCGTTCCGATGGCCCACGAGCTGAAATTATGCACATCCGCCGCCGTGACAATATTGCGCGCCGCATCCACCGTGCTGGTATAGCCCTGCCACGCGCCGCCGTCCCAGCGATAGAGACGCAGGTTGGCTTCCGTCAGGCCGCGCAGTTCGCCTTCGGCGTAGCCGAGCGCGAGCGTAGCGGTAAAGGCGACCGTCGCCGAGGGCGTGATGACCACCGTGCGGCTGATGACTTGATCCGCCGGGCGGTTGGTGGGGAACCGGCCGGGGAACGCGCTCAGGGTGAGGGTTTCCAGCCCCACCGGAAGCGCATCAAAGACCACCTTTGCCCGCGCCGCGCCAAAGGTCATCGTCGTGGAGACGGGCCGCGCCGCCGTCAGCCCCGTGAACTCGTCCGCGCCCAGGTCGGGCGGGTCGAGCGGGTCGCCCACCGGCCGCGTCTCGCCGTCCAAGTCGGCGGTCACATTCGCCGCCACGCCGGCGTCCAGCGCGGGCGACGGCCCGGTGATGTGATAGCCGTCCGCCGCAAAGAGCGGCGCGCCGCTGCGCGCGTGGTTGACGATGACCGCGCCGGGCGGATACGCCCCGGTGTTGGCGGTGTTGGCGTGCCACAGCACCCCGTCGAGGGTCGGGTGAGTGTCGTAGCCGGCGTACACCCCCACCGTCTGGCTGACCACGACCAGGTTGCGGACGGTGAAATACGAACCGCCGTAAGGCCCGACGCCAAAATCCAGCCCCCGGCCGTTGCCGCCGGTGTTGTTGGCGATGGTCACGTGGTCAAAGGCTGTGACGGCGAGGTAAGGCGCATAATAAAAGCCCGGCGTGCCGCCGCTCCTGACCTGGTTGTTCACCACCACCACGTTGCGCACAGTCGCGTCGCCGGATTGCGAACCGCTGGAGATGTTTAGCCCGCCACAGTCGTCGTAAGCGCGATTGCCGTCAAAGAGCAGGGACTCCAACACCGTATCCCAGCCATCGTAACTGCCGGCCGAAACGAGCAGCCCGCCGTCATAGCCCGAAGCGTTTTGGATAAAGCGGCTGCGGCGCAAGGTCACGCCGTCGGAGTAGAGGACCGCCAGCCCGCCGCCGATGTTATAGGCGCTGCTCGAACTGCTGGCGGCGTAATAGCCGTTGCCCTGGAACAGCGTATCTTCAAACACGACGCCGTTGTAGGTCTTGTACACATACGCCCCGCCGCCGTAAGACCGGGCATTCACGCCGTTTTCGCGCAGCGTGCAGTGCTGCACCACCAGCCGCCCATTGACATTGGTATTGTTGACGTACATCCCCGCGCCGGCGTCGTGATACCCACCCAGGTCTTTTCTAAATCCGCCGCCCAATCCCAAAGAGGAGCCGTGTTGCAAGATGAGGTGCGTCAGCGTGACGGCTTCCGTATCCACAATATACACCACCCGCCCCTGCGTTTGCGCGTCCAGCACGGTCGGATAGAGCGCCGGGTCGTGCGCTGTGAACGTGCGGTCCCAGCCGCCCTCCAGCGTGAGCGATTGGGTGATGTGCGCGACTTGCTTGAGCGTCCCGATGGTGGTGATGCCATAGCACGCGCCGGCAAGTTGCACCAGGCCGCCGGGCGCGGCGGCGTCTATGGCCTGCTGGACGCTGCCATAGACCGTCCCGCCGGTTTTGGCCCAGCAATCGGAAAGCAGCACGGTGAGCGCGGTCGCGCGCTGCGTCCCGTCGCCCTCGCCCGTCGCCGTCGCCGTGACAACGTTGGTCAGCGCAAGCGGCGGATTGGCCGGCGTGGTCGTCGTCGCCTGCGCGGTGACGGTGATGACGGCCCACGTCAGGCGCGGCATTGCCCCCAGATTGCAGGTCACATCCACGCCCCAGCCGCCCGGCGCGTCACACGTCCCCCGGCTCGTCTGGACGCCCAGGACGCGCTCCGCCGCCGGAATGTCATCCACGAGCGTCGTCCCCGTAGCGGTCAGGTTGCCGCTGCTGCTGATGACGATGGTGTACGTCAACGTCTCGCCGGTGGCGACGCTGACCGCGTTGGCCGTTTTGCGCAGGCGAAAGCCGGGCGCGGGATATTCGTCGGCGCCCAGGTCGTAGCCATAGCCGCCATAGCGCAACTCGCCGTCTATGTCGTCGTCCACCGGCGAAGTCTCCACCGCGTCTTTGGCCGGCGACGTTCCCAAGATGTGATAGCCGTCGGCGGCAAAGCGCGGATCGCCGCTGAACGGGTGCGCGTTGCTGATGACGCCGCTGCCGCCGGTATTGGCGGTGTTGTTGTGCCACAACACGTAATCTAACGCGGCGCTGTTGGTCAGAGCAACCGAGACTCCCACCGTATGCGAAGCGACGATGGAATTGAACAGACTGAGCGTGCTGGTGTAGGTGTTCAGGCCGATGACGGTTTCGGCCACGCGGATGCCGGCGCCGTCGCCGCCGGTGTTGTGGACGAGGGTGGCGTGCTGCACGGTAACCTTGGCCCCGCTCACATAGATGCCCGCGCCCTGGAAGGTCGCCTGATTGTCGCTCACGAGCAGGTTGTACAGCACCGGCTTGACCCGGTAAATGAACAACCCGCCGCCGCGCGAATCGTAACCGCCGGCGCCGGCCGAGTTGAAACGTAGCCGGTCGCCGTTGAGCGCGCTCTCGGACGCCAGCGGCGTCCCCACGCCGGCCGACGAGGCCAGATACATCCCGCCGCCCAGCCCGTTGCCCAAGAGATTGGCGGTATTGTAGGCGATGTCGTTGCGGGTGAACATCCCCTCGCTGGCATTATACGCGCTGCCGCCGGTCACGTACACGCCGCCGCCGTACCCGGCGTAATCGCTGTGGTTGGTGTGGGCGGCGCGGTTGTGCTGGATCATGTTGCCGCTCAAGGCCATATTGCAGGTGTCGGCGTAGACGCCGCCGCCATAGCCGGAAAAAGCGCCGGACGCCGCCGTGTTGGAAAGCACCTGGTTCCCTTCCAGCCGGGTCGTGGCGCTATTGATCGAGTAACTGCAATAAAAGCCGCCGCCCTTGCCCTCGCCGGCGCCGCCGGCGGCGCGATTGCCCCGGATGAGGTTGCCGGTCAGCGCAACGTGGCCGTAGTAGAAATACGTCATCCGCACCCCGCCGCCCAGCCCGTGCGCCGCAACCGAGCCGGTGTTGGTGAGAATCTGGCAATTCTGGATAACAACGTCATAGTGGCCGCTGGAACGTTGTTGGTCTTGCCGCAGGTACAGCCCGCCGCCGGCCCCGTTGCTGTTGAGCGAGGCGACATTTTCATAAATCAGGCTATCGGTAACGGTGAGCGCGGTATTGTGGATGGCAATGCCGCCGCCGTAGCCATAGCCTGTGCCGCCGGCGGTCGAGGCATAGTTGCCGTAGATGGCCGCGTCGCGCACCGTGAGCGCACCGTATTGCGCGTACAGCCCGCCGCCCGCGCCTTCATTGACGTTCAATGAGCCGCCGCCCAGCCCCGAAGCGTCCCCGCCGGTGATGTTTAGCCCTTCCACCGTCGCGCTGACGCCGGTGTGAACGTAAATCACCCGCCCCAGCCCCAGCGCGTTCAGCGTGGTGGGATACAGCGCCGGGTCGCGCGCCGTAAAGTCGCTGTTCCAACCACCTTGCAGCGTCAACGAATGGTCAAGGTAGACCAACTGCCGCAGCCCGTCCACATCGTTGACCCCCGCGCACACACCGGAGATTTTTACCACATCGGTGGGATGGGTCGCCGCGTCAATCGCCGCCTGCACAGTCGTGTAAAGGGTCGGGGCGGCGTTCAGCCGCGCCCGGCAGGTGTGAAAGGGGGTCTCGAGCGCCGCGCCGTTCTGCGTTTCCGTCGCCGTTGCCGTGACGACATTGCGCAACATCACGCCGCCGGTCGTCGCCGCTGTCTCCACCGTGAGCAGCATTTGAACGCTATTCCCGGCGGCCAGCGGACCCACGCTGCACGTCGTCGCGCCGCCCCAGGCCGTATTGAGCGTACAACTGCCCGCCGAGACGCTCACGGCTGTAGCGCGCAATTCGGACGGCAAATCATCTGTCAGTGTGAGATTGCTCGCCGGATTGACGCCGTCGTTGACAACGGTGATGGTGTAGACGTAGGTTGAACTCGGATAGAACACGCCGGCGCTGGCCTGCTTGCTCACGCCCAACCCCACATCCAGCATCTCATCCGCGCCCAAATCGGCGACGGCGCCTTGCGGGCGCACGTTGCCGTCCACATCATCGGCCAGGGGCGCGCCGACGGCGCGGCCCAACGCCGCCGACCCCGCGCTGATGTGGTAGCCGTCCGCCGTAAAGTTGGGATTGCCGGTGTACTCGTGGTTGAGCGTGATGGCGCCGTTGATATTGGCCGTGTTGGCCGTGTTGTTGTGCCACAAAATGCCGTCCACCGTCAGTTCACTGTTGGTATACACCGTCATCCCGGTAATTTGATTGGCGACGAGGCTGTTCTGCACTGTGACGATAGAGTCTTCCACCAGCGTCAACGCGCTGCCATCGCCACCGGTATTGGCGCTGAGCGTGTTGTAGGCCAGCGTGGCTTCGGCGTCCGAAAAGAGCAGCGCCGCGCCATAGCGGGCCGCGTTGCCGAGCGTGTTGCCTGTAAAGACGTTATTCTCCAACTGCTGCGTCACGCCGGGGTCGAACATAAAACGGTCCACCGCGATGACGCCGCCCCCGCCGCTGCCGTTGGTCGCCGTGTTATTGCGGATGAGGTTGCGCTGCATCAGCAGTTGCGAATCCTCAATATAAAAACCGCCGCCGACCATGTAAGCATCATACTGACTGCCCAACGCCGTCGCAGTGTTGTTGATGAAGGCGTTGTCGCGCAGCGTCAGCGTCCCGCCCCACAGATAGACGCCGCCGCCGTAGCCGCCCCGGTTGCCCTGGAAGAGATTGTCTTCCAGCAGCAGCGTGTAACGGTCTATGCGCGAGCCGTACAGGTAAATGCCGCCGCCCCAGCTCGTGGTGGTGTTGGTGAGGAATTGGCTGGCGCGGATGACGGCGTTGCTCTCCATCAGATAGAGGCCGCCGGCCGCGCCGCTGTCGCCCACATTGCTCTGAAACACACAGTTTTCCACCGTCAGGTTGACATAGCGCGTGTTGCCGCCCGCCCCGGCGTTGCCGCTGGATATGCGCCCGTTGACCAGGCGCAGTCCATCGAGCGTCACGTTAATGAAAGCGGTGGATTGCCCGTAGGCAGTGACCACGATATTGAACCCGCCGCCGTTTAGCGTCGTAAGATTCACGGCGGGGTCGCGGCTGCTGAAATCCGCCGTGTAGCCGCCCCGGAGCGTCAGGCTCTTGTCGGTGATTTCGGCTGTGCCATACGTCCCGGCGGCCAGGCGAATCTCATCGCCGGACGCTGCCTGGTTGATGGCGTACTGCACCGTCCGGCACGGCGCGGCGGGGTTGGCACACGCGCCGGCGTCGGTTCCCGCAGCGGAAACGTAGCGCAGCGTTCCGGCAGCGTGCGCCATTCCCCACACAGCCAGCCACAAGAGCCAACTCCCCACCAGCCCCACAGTCATTTTCCAAACCCGCTTGCGCCCCATCGCCTTGCCCCCTTGTCTTTCAACTCGATTCTGAGTATACTCCAGGAGTCTTCGCAAATCCTTCGCTGGAAACTGGAAGCTGGATTGTAAAATAGACGCACTAAAAGTCTGGCTGCTCGGCGGCTTCCGGGTGGAGTGGCAGGGGCGGCCCGTCACAGCCTTCGAGTCCGACAAAGCGCGCGCGCTGTTCTGCTACCTGCTGCTGGAAGCGCGCCCCATCCGCCGCGAGCAACTCGCCGGGCTGTTCTGGGGCGAGCAGCCGGAGCCGCGGGCGCGCGGCAACCTCAGCCGCGTGCTGACGAATCTGCGCGAGTTGTTCCCCGGCTGCTTGACCAGCGACCGAGGCGAAGTGGCCTTCGCCCCGCCCACGCCCCCCTGGATTGACGTCCACGCGCTGCGCGCCGCCTATCACGCTGTGCAGCAAACCCCCGAGTCCGCCGCCGCGCAAGCGGCCCTGAGCGACGCGCTAGAGCTGTATCGGGGGCCGCTGCTGGCGGGCTTTTCGTTGCCCGGCTGCCCTGAATTTGAAGAATGGCAGCGCATCCAGCAGGAACACTGGCACACACTGGCGTTGAGCGCGTGGGACCTGCAAACCGCCTATCACCGGCAGCGCGGCGAATGGGCCGCCGCCATTGCCTGCGCCCGGCGCGCGTTGGAGCTCGAGCCCTGGCGCGAGAGCGCCCATCGCCAGGTGATGCTCTTGCTGACGCTGCAGGGCGAGCGCGACGGCGCGCTGCGCCAGTACGAGCAGTGCCGCCGCCTGCTGGAAACCGAACTCGGCGTTGCGCCCGCGCCGGAGACCGAGGCGCTGTATCGCCGCATCGCCGCCGGTGATGCCGGGGAAGCGGAGGCCGCGCTCACCCCGGCGCCGTTAGCGACGCTGCTCCCGCTGGTGGGACGGGAGGACAGCCACGCCTGGCTGCTGGCGCGCTGGGACGCGGCCCGGCGCGGCGCAGGCGGGCTGACGCTCCTCGCCGGCGCGGCCGGCATCGGCAAAACGCGGCTCATCCAGGAAACGCTGCGCTTGATTGCCGGGCAGGGCGGGCGCGTGCTGCGCGGGCGCTGCTATGAATTCAACCGCGCCTTGCCCTACCAGGCCATCCACGAAGCGTTGCAGCCCGCGTTGGAGGCGGCCCCGCCTGGCTCGCCGCTGGCGCAACTGCTGCGCCCGGCTGCCGACGTGCCGGCGGAGCGCGGTATGCTGTTCGCCGCCATCGCCGCATGGCTGCGCGCTGTGCGCCCCGGCAGCGTCCTCTTCCTGGACGACCTCCACTGGGCCGACGCCGACACGCTCGACCTGCTACACTATCTGGCACGCAACCTCGGCAACGCCCCGTGCTGGCTCATCGGCGCGTATCGCCCCGGCGAAACGCCACCCGACCATCCGCTCCCCCGCTTGATGCAGACCCTCAACCGCGACGCTTTGCTGCACACGCTGCCGCTCACGCCGCTTTCGGTGGCAGATGTGGCGCAACTCGCCGCCCGGCTCTTTGTCGAGGCCACGCCCGCGCTGGCGGATTATCTCTTCCGCGAAAGTGAAGGAAATCCGTTCTACGTGGCCGAGTTGCTGGAAACGCTGCGCGAGCAGGGCGTGGTGCACGTCAACGAGACGGGCTGGACGTTAAGGGGAGACCTCACGCCCGCGCCGTTGCCCGCCCGCGTGCAGGACATCATCCTTCAGCGCGTGGCGCGGCTAGGGGAGACTGCGCAGTATTTGCTCACCCTGGCGGCGGCGCATGGCCAGCCTTTGGACGCCGACTTGTTAGCCGCCGCCGGAGAATGTGCGCCCGCAGAGGTCACGGCGGCGCTGGCCGAGTGGCAGGCGCGGCAACTGGCGCGCCCCGTCGCCGGTGAGTGGGATGTGGCGCACGACAAAATCCGCGCCGCGCTGTATCAGGCCGTCCCTGCGCCATTGCGTCACCTGCTGCACGCGCGGCTCGCCGCGGCGCTGGAAGCATTACAGCCGCAAGCCGTCGCGCTACTGGCGCATCACTTCGACCGGGCGCAGCAGCCGATCAAGGCGGCCCATTACCTGCTCCTGGCCGGCGACCAGGCCCGGCGCGCCTACGCTCACGAGCAGGCGCTGGCAGCCTACCGGCGCGGCCTGGAACTGACGCCCGCGCCTGAACTGCGTTACGCCCTGCTGAGTGGCCTGGAAAGCATCCACGACATGGCCGCGCGGCGCGCAGAACAACATCGCGTATTGGCCGAACTGGCAGCGCTGGTGGAGAATGGCTCGTCTGAACTACGCGATCCCCGCCACCAAATGGAAGTCGCGTTGCGGCAGGCGCACTACGCTGAAGCCACCGGCGACTATCCCGCCGCCACCGCTGCCGCCGAACGCGCTGTCACGCTGGCGCAATCCGTGGGGGACGAAGCGCTGCTTGCCGCCGGCTACCGGCAATGGGGCTACGCCCTGCGCCGCCAGGAAGGTCCTCCCGCCGCCGCGCGTCAACTTTACGAGCAGGCGCGCAGCGCCGCCGAACGCGCCGGCGCTAAAACTGTGCTGGCCGACGCGCTGCAAGGATTGGCAAACGTCGCATGGAATCAAGGGGAATATGGCGCCGCGCAGGCGTACCTCGAACAAAGCCTCGCCCTTTGCCAGGAACTGGGCGATCAACGCGGGGAAGCCGATGCCTACAACATCCTGGGCATCGTCGCACAGCGGCAGAGCCATTGGTTGCAGGCGCGCGAGCATTACACATCCGCCCTGGAACTACGACGCGCCATCGGCGACCGGCGCGCGCAGGGGTTGAGCCACAACAACCTCGGCAGCATCGCCTACGAACTGGGTGACTATGCTGCTGCTCAAACCGCATATACCGAAGCGGCTACCCTGTGCCGTGAGGCAGACGACCGGTGGGGAGCAGCGATCGCTGCGCTCGGGCTGAGCTGGGTAGCCCTCGACCAAGGCGATTTAGCGCGCGCGCAAGCGTATGCGGAAGAGGGGTTGAGGGGATTACGACAGGTGGGGGCGTCTCTGCGTGCGGCTCAGGCCGAATACACACTTGGGCTAGTCGCACAGGTGCAAGGCGATGCGGACAGGGCGCTGGCGCACATCACCCAGGCGATAACAACGTGGCGCAGTCTCGACCACCCGGAGCTTTTGCCAATCGGCCTGAGCGTGTTGGCGCAACTGTGGGCCGTGCAGGGTGATACAGAGCAAGCGCGGGCCGCCCTTGCGGAAGCTTTGAACGGGCTGGAACGCGATCCGTTGCCGGACGGCGTGGTGCGTCCCCTGCGCGCCCATTGGCAGTGCTATCAAGCCCTCGTCGCCCTTGACGATCCCCGCGCCGAGGTCGTGCTGGAACGCGCCCGCGGCTTCCTGCACGCGCGCGCCGCGCAGTTGCCCGGCCATATAGCGGAGCTATTTCTTAATCAAATCCCCGAACATCGCGGGATTCTGGCAGTCAGCCATCAGCCATCAGCGATCAGCGGTCAGACGGCGCAAGATGATGTGTCACCGTAAACACGCACGCCTCTCCACCACGCAGCAGCGATGTCTTCAATGTCACCTTCACCGGCGTTCCCAGCGCCGCCTCGAAATTTGCTTGCAGGTTGTGCACCGAACATTCGCATAACAAGGGCGACGTCACCCAACCGGCTTGCACGAGGTCGCACCCACAAGCGCCAAGGCGCACTTCGATTGTGCCATCATCGAGCAACGTGTAAAACGACGCCGGAAAACGGGTCGCCAGTTCGTCCAGGAAAGACGCCACGTCGCCGCCAGCCCGTTCCCAAGATTCGCGGAACACCTGCGCCGTGTACGAACGCGCGCACGCCTGCCCGCACTCCCGCAAGAGCGTCGTCCGCGCAGGCGCATCCAGCTCCTCTAGCCCTTTCGCCAACCCATCGAACCAGTACGACAGGAAATCTAAAATCGCATTCATTTGGTACACGGATGCACACGGAAAAGGCGGATTTTTTATGCTTTTACCCAAGTCAGTGCGCCTTTCTTGTCATTGTCATATACTCTGCGCCTGAATTGAGGTTCAGGACCAAAGTTGAATAACAAACCTACTTCTATCGTTGTCGCCTTGAGATAATGAATCAACTGCGCTTCGTGTTCCTTGAGCAACGTCTTGACTGCCTTCAATTCGACAATGACCACATCGTTCACAACCATATCGGCAAAATATTCACCGACTCGTTGTCCAGCATAATAAACGTCGATGGGTTTTTGAGTCTCGACGCGACAGCCACTTTTGTGCAGTTCGAGTGCCAGAGCGTTTTCGTACACTTTTTCCGCAAAACCTGGTCCTAACGTGTTGTACACGGTGTAGTACGCGCCAATGATCTTGTCCGTAACGTCTGCATGTTTCCCCTCGAATTCCATTATGCACTCCTTTTCTATATGGTACACGGATGAACACAGATTCCACGGATATTTTTCAAAAAAAATCCCAAAAATCCGTGTAATCCGTGTACTATTTCTGTAAAAAGCCATTATCTGCGATGACCTGGCGGTACCAGAGGGCGCTGTCTTTGGGGATGCGCTGTTGGGTTTGATAATCGACCCACACGATGCCGAAGCGTTGCGTGTAGCCCGCCGCCCATTCAAAGTTGTCCAGCAGCGACCACACAAAATACCCTGCCAGCGGCACGCCGTCCTGGATCGCGCGGTGCGCCGCCGTGAAGTAGCGCCGCAAGTAGTCCACCCGGCGCGCGTCGTGAATCTGTCCGTCAGGGCCGGGCGCGTCGCTGTAGCTGGCGCCGTTCTCCGAGATGTAGAGCTTGCGCGGAGCATACTCACGCCAGATGCGCATCAACACGTTGTACAACCCGTTGGGATAGACCTCCCACCCCATATCGGTCTTGTCGCCCGGTACGACTGTCACCGGCAAGTTATCCGGCGACTCCTGGTCACGGACAACGTTGCGCGAGTAGTGGTTGATCCCCAGGAAATCCAGCGGGACGCCGATCGCTTCCATATCGCCGGCCTTCACGAAGTCATCCGCGCCCTCCGGCCAATAGCCCAGGCGGCGATAGTGCGCCTCCAACGCTGCCGGATACCCGCGCCCGAAAGCCAGATCCAGAAAGCGGCGATTCGACACGCAGTCCCGCCATTGACTCAGACGCGCGTCGGCGTTGCTGCCCGACGCTGGCTCTTGCGGCCAGATGTCCAGCGCGAGGCCCACTTCCGATCCAGGGGCCACGCTGCGCAGCACCGACGCGGCCCAACCGTGTGCCAACATCAGATGATGCGCGACCGCCGGCCCACTCGCCGGATCGTTGACGCCGGGCGCGTGCCAGTCGTGCTCGTACCCGCAGATCACCACCACCTGCGGCTCGTTAAGCGTAAACCAGCGCTTCACCCGGTCGCCCAAGGCCCGTCCAACCACATTAGTGTATTCAGCAAAGGCTTCGGCGGTCGCCCGGTTGCACCAGCCGCCCGCATCTTGGAGCGCCTGCGGCAAGTCCCAGTGGAAGAGCGTAACGAAAGGCTGAATCCCGGCCTCCAACAGCGCATCTACCAGACGGCTGTAGAAATCCACGCCTTTCTGATTTACCGCGCCCCGCCCATCAGGCAGCAGACGCGGCCAACTGATCGAAAAGCGGTAGGCGTGCAAACCCAAATCGCGCATCAAGGCCACGTCTTCGCGCCAGCGGTGATAGTGATCGCACGCCACGTCGCCGGTGTGCCCGTGCAGCACCTTCCCCGGCGTGTGCGCGTAGCGATCCCACACCGACTCGCCGCGCCCGTCCGCATCCCACGCGCCCTCAATCTGGTACGCCGCCGTCGCCGCGCCCCAGACGAAATCCTGCGGAAAAGTGATTCGATTTTCTTCAGTCATCATAAGCCTCCTCATTAGTCGGATAGTCGATAGTCGGATAGTCGTTAGGCGGATAGTTCGATAGGGGGATGGTCAATCCCAGAACATGGTCATGCCGGCGCCCAGACGCTCGGTGGGACGGCGGGTGAAACCGTACTTTTCGTAGAACGGTTCCTTGCCGCACGCCGCCATCAGACCGATGATCGTGTTGTGGCTGGCGTGGGCGCGGATGTAGGCCATCACCCGGTCCATCATCCGCGTGCCGATCCCCTGTCGTTGATACGCGGGCAGCACGATCACATCCTGGATGTAGTACACCATCCCTCCATCGCCAATGATGCGCGCCATGCCTACCAGGTCGCCATCCACGAACGCGCACACGCAGTAGAGCGTGTTGGGCAACGCCCGCTCGATCACGTCTTCGGCGTACACACCCCACCCTACCGCTGCGCGCAACTGGTTGTACTGCGCCGCGCTCGGCAATTGCTCGACAACAAGGACTTCTACCATATAGCCCACATTCTACCTGGGAAGGACAAACGCGCCAACAACAATGGCACGGTCTGGAGACTGACGATAACACTAAATTGTGATGATTACCCATATCTCACCGCAGAGCACGCTGAGGCCGCAGAGAGATGCAAAAAAAGCTCTCTCTGCGTACTTTGTGTCCTCTGCGGTAAATGAGCTAAGCGCATCTTGCGACATGTGGGTAATCACCAGCTAAATTGCCTTGACACGGAACAAGAATACAATAACAGCGTTACCTATCATCAAATCAGCGAATTTCAGGAGGATACCTATGCTCAAATCACGTTGGTTACTGTCCGTTGTGCTCATCACCTGCACCGTATTGGTCGCAGGATGTGGCGGCGCGAAAGGGCCTAGTGCGGAGAACCCCTTCCGCGTCGCTTTCGTCTACGTCGGGCCGGTGGGGGATCTGGGCTGGAGCTATGCCCACGATCAAGGTCGTCAGGCGCTGGATGCCGCCTTCGACAACGTCGAGACGGCCTACATCGAGCTGGTTTCCGAAGGACCGGACGCCGAGCGCGTATTGCGCGACTACGCCGAACAGGGCTACGATATGATCTTCGCCACCTCGTTCGGCTATATGGATTCCGTCCTTGAAGTCGCTGCGGCCTACCCCGACGTGTACTTCGAGCACTGCACCGGTTACGAGACCGCGGAGAACGTCGCCATCTACGACGGGCGCGGGTACGAAGGCTGGTATCTGGCGGGGATCACTGCCGGGCGGATGACAAAATCCAACGTGTTGGGCTATGTCGCCCCCTATCCCATCTCTGAAGTGGTGCGCAACCTCAACGCCTTTACCCTGGGCGCGCGCAGTGTCAATGCTGCCGTGCAGGTGCGCCCCGTGTGGATTTTTAGTTGGTTTGATCCCGTGTCCGAGCGTGAGGCTGCCCAGGCGTTGCTAGACTCCGGCGCCGACGTGATCGCCCGCGAGAGCGATTCCACCGAACCGGACAAACTGGCCGAAGAAAACGGTGTCTACGCCATCGGCTACAACGCCATCTCCAGCGAAGTGGCTCCTAACGCCGTGCTGACGGCTCCGATCTGGGATTGGGGCGTCTACTACAAAGAGACGGTGAAGGCCGCGATGGATGGCAAGTGGAAGACGCACGCCTACTGGGGCCACATGGCCGACAACGTCCTGAAACTGGCGCCTTTTGGGCCGATGGTGCCGCAGGCCGTGCAGGATGAAGTCAACGCGGTCAAAGCAAAGATCATCAGCGGCAAGCTGCACCCCTTCACCGGCCCTATCGCCGATCAAACGGGGACTATCCGCGTCGCTGCGGGCGAGACCATGTCCGATCCCGATCTGCTGAGTTTTGACTGGCTCGTCGAGGGCGTCACAGGGCAGATTCCGAGCGAATAGTACGTACCACCCAAGACCTGACAGGGTTCAGAAAACCTGTCAGGTCTGAATACCCCATTCCTGGAGGCAACGATGACCTCACCTGACAAACCCATGTTCAACGTCCTGGACTACGGCGCAACCGGCGACGGCCAGACGCTCGACACCGCGGCGCTGCAAGCCGCCATCGAAGCGGGCAGCCGGACCGGGGGCGGCACGGTCTACGTGCCTGCCGGGCAATACGTCACGGGGTCGTTGTTCCTCAGGAGTCACATCACGCTTTACCTGGACGCCGGCGCCGTGCTGTTGGGCAGCCAGAACCCTGCCGACTACCCACCCGTCGAAAATCGCTGGGAAGGGGTAAGCCGCCAAACTCACGCCCCCCTTATCGGCGGTGACGATTTGACGCACATTGCCGTCATCGGACGCGGCACAGTCGATGGGCGCGGCGCGTTCTGGTGGAAGCTGCACCGCGAGCAGGCGCTCGATTACCCGCGCCCGCGCCTCATTTCCTTCAGTCGCTGCACGAATGTCATCATCGAAGGCCTCACCTGCATCAACTCGCCCAGTTGGACGATCCACCCTTACGCCTGCGACAATGTCACCGTGGACAAAGTCACCATCGTCAACCCGGCGAACTCGCCCAACACCGACGGCATCAACCCCGAATCGTGCCGCAACGTCCACATCAGCAATTGCCACATCGACGTGGGCGACGACTGCATCACCATCAAGTCCGGCACGGAGGAAGAGGGCCGGGATAGGCTCCTGCCGTGCGAGAACATCACCATCACCAACTGCACGATGGTCCACGGGCACGGCGGGGTCGTCATCGGCAGCGAGATGAGCGGCGGCGTGCGCCGAGTCACCATCGCCAACTGCGTCTTCGTGGGGACCGACCGGGGCATCCGCCTCAAATCGCGGCGCGAGCGGGGCGGCGTGGTGGAGGACATCCGCGTGACCAACGTGGTGATGACGGACGTAATGTGCCCATTCATCTTGAACCTGTACTACGGTTGCGGCGCGTGGGGCACGGACAAAATCGCGGATCGCTCGCCCTGGCCGGTAAACGAGGGGACGCCGCGCTTCCGGCGCATCCACTTCAGTGACATCACCGCGCGCGGCGTGCGTTACGCGGCGGCGTTCCTCTACGGATTGCCGGAGATGCCGGTGGAGGAGATCACCTTCAGCAACGTGGACATTTCGATGGCGCTCGATGCCGAACCCGGCGTCCCGGCAATGGCGCCGAACCTCGAACCGATGCAGCGCGCCGGATTCTGGGCCGCCAACGTGCGCAACATACGCCTCCACAACGTCACCATCGCCGATCAACTCGGCCCGGCGCTGCTGCTGGCCGATGCGGCGGAGGTGGAAATCAACAGCTTCAGCACGCCCACACCATCAACCGAGGCACCGGTCATCCAGATGCGCAACGTCGCCGGGGCTTTCATCCACGGCTGTCGGGCGACACAGGGGACAGGCGTCTTTCTGGGTGTAGAAGGCGCACAGACGCGGGATATTGTGCTCAGCGGGAATCAATTGAAGGGGGCAGCCCAGACAATTGACAAAAGTGAGGACGTTCCAGCTTCAATGACAGCAGAAGAGTAAACGAGGAAGTTCAATCCTCTCCCGCTAACTCTAAAACTTCCCTATACAGACCTGAGCCTAGCCGGAATCCCTGGAAAATAAGCGCATCCAATTCAGGACGTAGAGCGCGAAGCAACCCTACGCGTTTAGCGCGCAGCAACACACCCGGGACTCCAATGACGCGCAGACCGAGTGATTCAGCTAATTGACGCGCCTGAAGATCATCCAGCCCCGCCACCACAATCTGATGCGTATAAGCATAAGCTATGACGGCGCGTTCTCCTGTTCCCAGACGGTTGAACGGCAAGCACGCCAAATCGCTCCCGGTGACACTGACAGGTTTTGCCCACGGCAATGTGCGGGGATCAAGGGTATCCGCTCGCAGCAAACGGCCCATATCCAGTTCCAACAGAACCGGTTCGGGGACATAAATCGGCCCATATAGAGCAGGCAGCAAATCAATCTGCCGAATACGCCCTAGATAAAGCCAAAGTGTAGTGTCACAAACAAGAGGTTGCTTCATCGTCGGCTAATTCCCGTCGCAAATCCGCCCCGGTAATATGCGTAATGGGGATCTCATACTCCGCGCAGAGATCAAGGAACATCACACGCGGCACACCGGCCATTTCCGCAGCCGCACCGGAAGAGAGTTTGCCAGTGCGAAATAACATCAATGCCGCATAGAGCTGTATATCGCGGGCCAACTCCTCTGTGGTGCGATTTAGCATATAGCGAACTTCGCCGGGAATGTGAAGAGTCAGTACTTCTTCCATAAGTCACCTCTTCAGATTTCTATATCCTATAACTTATTATATCACACCTAACCACTTCCGTAATCCAAACACCGTCATCGGGTGCATTTCAGAATGGGGACGACTTTTCTTTAGATTGCACCGCAGAGCACGCAGCGTCCGCAGAGTTACCGGAAATTTCTCCGCGCTCTCAGCGAACTCTGCGGTTAAATCAGACGTTTATCTGGCTTTTGCCCCCGAATTGAAATGCACCCCCATCGTCTGATCGGGCATTAACATACAGCCGCTGACAATGCGATACCCTTGCTTTTGCCAGAATCACACGGCCTGGGGATTGTCAATGTCTATCAATAGGCTGATAGTTTCCGTACATCTTTCACTGCCCAACCTCAGAATTTGTAGTATCATAACGAAACGAAACTCAGTAGATCCAATTTTGCCTGGTCTGGATCGCCAGATCCAGACCAGAACGGGGAGCTGACGATCCCCGTTGGAGCATTTTTGGATCTACGGAAACTGTGAAAAAGGAGAATATGATGCGCAAGCAATTACAAGAACATATTGCCCGCCTCCGGGCTGCCGGTGCGCTGTACGTGGATGCGCGCTGGTATCCCGTCGAGGAAAACAACGATCTGATGATGTGGAACGGCAACCTGAAAGACGCCTCCGCCTCCCGCGAGAGCGGTGTGGGCGTGCGCGTGCTGTATAAGGGGGCGTGGGGCTTCTCGGCAACTTCGGACCTGAGCAATCTCGGCGCCCTGTTCGACAAAGCCTTCGACAACGCCCGCGTCGCCGCCGAGCGGGTCACCTTCCCCGTCCGCCTGGCGGAAAAGGACGCCATCCAGGCCAGCTTCACCAGTCCCAACCGGATCGATCCATTTACCGTGCCGCTGGCCGATAAGCTGGCGTTTATGCAGGCAATGGACGCAAAACTCAACCAGCCGGGCGTCTTCCAACGCATCTGCCAGTTGACGTTCACCCGCAAGCAGATTGTCTTCCTGGATTCGGAAGGCAGCGAGATCGAGAAAACCATTATCGAGGTTTTCCCCTCCATCCAGGTGGCCGGTCTGGACGCGCAAGGACAGATGCACTCGCGCACGTTCAGCCCGCCGCGCATGGGCGACACGCGCGGGTGGGAAACGCTCGATATGGAGGTATTCAGCGCCAACGCCGAACGCATCGTGCGCGAGTTGAACGAAGTGCTCGTGGCCGACGACTGCCCTAAGGACGTGCGCTCGGTCATTCTGCTGCCCGGCATCATGTTCCTGCAAACGCACGAGACCATCGGACACGCCCTCGAACTGGATCGCATCCTCGGCTACGAGCTGGCCTTCGCGGGCGGCTCGTTCGTCCGGTTGAGCGATTTCGGCACGCTGCGCTACGGCTCGGAGAAGTTGACGGCCCGCGCCGACGCGACAATCCCCAACAGCCCCGGCAGCTTCGGCTATGACGATGACGGCGTCCCGGCGCAAAACAATTTGCTGATCGACAAAGGCTTGCTCGTCGGCGCCATCACCGGGCGGCAGATGGTCGAGGAAGCCAACGCGCGCGCCAACAAGGTCATCTTCGAGGGCAGCAGCGGCGCAAACCGCGCCACCTCGTTCTATCGCGTGCCCATCGAGCGCATGACCAACATCAACATCGACCCCGGTGACGATGGCACACTGGATGACATCGTCCGCAACACCGAACGCGGCATCATCCTGGATGGCGACAAGAGCTGGTCCATCGGCTCGAACCGCGAGCAGTTCCACTTCGCCACCGAAATCGGCTGGTTGGTGGAGGATGGACAGGTGACACGCGTCGTCAAGAATGCGACCTACCAGGGCGAGACAATCCCGTTCTACAATTCGCTTTCGGCGGTGGGCGACGCATCCACCTGGGAAGTGCTGTACACACCCAACTGCGGAAAAGGTCAACCCAACCAGATTATGCAGTTGGGGCATGGCGTTCCGGTCTGCCGCTTCGACAACGTGAGGATAGGAGAATAACCGTGAAGGATCAAATTTTGCAAACCCTGCAAGACTTGCGCGCGTACGCGCTGCAGAAAGGCGTCGAAGCTGCGTTCCTTTATCATGAGGAAGACAGTTACCTGATGCGTTTTGCCAATTCGGCCATTTCGTTGAACACCAACGAACACCTCATCCGCCTGGAGATTACCGCTTACAAAGATCGGCAACGCGCCAGCTATGGGCTGATCACCGCCCTGGACAAGCTGGATGAGATGCAGCGCGGCGTCGACATCGCCGCCGAAATGGTCCACCATGCCCAGCCCCTGAGCTATCAGCCCACCATTCCACTCTACACCGAGTCCTTCAGCGATGAGAGTGCCTATGACCCCGACCTGGCGACCCTGAGCAATCAGGAGCGCCTGAGATTTTTCAACCAGGTGGCGGCAGGGTTGGAAACAGACGCCATTCAACTTTCGGGTATTTTCTCCTGTGGCGCGAACATCCTCGCCCAGATCAACACGCGTTCAGAGCACACGCAGTATTTCAAAACCTCGGATGCGCAAATCACCACGGTGTTGTCACACACAGCGCTCAAGTGGGAAGTGAGCGCCGAGCAATCCGCGCAGCGGAAAGCCGACCTGAACCCCGACACGCTGCGGCGCGATTTGGCGTTCCTGGTGGAGCATTACCGGCATGACACGCCGCAACAGCTCCCGTTGGGGACGTATGACATCGTCTTCGGGCCATCGGCCATCGCCGACCTGCTGAACTTTATGGGCTTTATCGGCTACAACGGCGGTCTGATGAAACGCGGCTTCTCGTTCCTCAATGAGGAGCAGATCGGTCAGCGCGTTTTGTCTCCCAGGTTTACGCTGACGGACGATCCCACACGGCGCGAGACCTTCCCGTTCCGGCGCGATATGATGGGCATGCCCCGACAGCCATTCCCCATCTTCGCCGAGGGCATCTTCAAAGGCTTTGTATGGTCCCAGGACGAGGCCGACGAGTTTGGCGCGCAGCCCACCGGGCATACCGTCCCGCACACCAGCATTGTGATGCAGGGCGGCGACGTGGCAGCAAGCACGCTGGAGGAGTTGGTGGCTACGCCACGCGAGAACGACGTTCTCTACATCCCCTATCTGCACTACATGAACATTGTGAACCCTTCTAAGGGCCTGATCACCGGCAGTTCGCGTTTTGGCGCGCTGCTGCTCAAAAAGGACGGCTCTGTCGTCGTGCCCTACAACGTGCGTCTGACGCAAAGCCTGCTCGACATCTTCGGTGACAAAGTGGCATGGCTGTCGCAAGCGCAGGTCGTCGTCAACACATCATCGAGCTATGGCGCGCGCAATCCCAGAGCGATGATCGTGCCCGCGCTGATGCAGGTCAACGGGCTGGAGATCTCCCA
>JAIOAS010000059.1:0-15191 GCA_019873725.1 Chloroflexota bacterium
AAAGGCGCGGATTTCGGCCATGACATCGTGGCGGATGCTGGCCTCGATTTCCAGCGAGCGGGCGAAGTCCACGGCCTCGGCGTGCGCTTCCAGGTCGGCGACCTGTTCTGCCGTCACCAGCCCATAGCGGCTCTGCACGCGCGCCATCGCCACCCAGATGCGGCGGTACAGGCGGCGAGCGTACAACTCGCTCCACAACTCGCGCATCTCCGGCGAGCCGTAGCGCCAGGTGAAGGGGGAAACATAAGGATCGGGATGGGTCATTGCAAACCTCCGTCTACAGGGGGTCAAATACTCGTTTAGTCAGGTAGTCAGGGCAATGTGCGATTGGTCAATTGCCAGGATGAGTATAAGTGAATGTGCTGAAGAGTCAATAAACTGCAGGGGTAGGTTGAGCCATACATCACCCACGGCGCGTGAGCGCAATGACTCACGCGCCTTCGGTGTCGTCTTGAAGCGGAGTGACTACATCTTCTGGAGAATCTGGCAGGCTTTGTCGGCGTCCTCGTCGCTGTCCAGCGCGATGTAGAGGATAAAGCGTGTGCCGATCACTGCGCCGGAGAAGCTGTGCAGGTTGATGCCTGCCTCGGCGAGCTTTTCGGTGAGGATGGCGGCGATGCCGGGGGCGTTCTCACCTTCGACGCGCACCGAGTGGAGCGATTTGGTGACGTTGAACCCCAAGAGCGAAGCCGCCTCAATCTCCCGATCGCCCCGCAACGGGGTGACGAAGACCACGCCCGTGCCGGGTTTCTCCGGCGCGCGCCGGGCGATGCAGAAATCGAGGTCCGCGCCGGCCTCGCTCAACCCGGCGAGCACGCGGGCCAGTGCACCCGGTTCATCAGGGATGCCGGCCGCCCACACGTTGACACGTTCGACGATCAGTTCCATGGCGTTACCTCCTTTGCTTGTGTGGGGGCGTCCAAATGCGCCCCCGGTTTGAGTGAGTGGTTACATACTCATTATAGCATGACTCTGCTCAAAACAGAGCACTTTCCAGGAAAACGACGTTGTGGGTATATTTTTGTACTGTAACGGAGTTGGACTATAATAGTGTTACCGTGAACTCATCTCAGAATGTCGTGAAACCAACGCCGCAGATTGGCAAGTTTGTGCGAGACTATGGCCCTCTTTTGGGGCTGTGGGTGTTTTTGCGCCTGTCCACGTCGATGTGGGCCGCGGCGTTTTCCATATTGCGCCCGCTGACCGATATCGAGCGTTTGACGCCGCTATGGCCGCCTGCATCTCCATTGAATGTGTGGCTCCAGCGGGTGTTGTTGTCGCCCTGGCAACGCTGGGATGTGGCGTGGTATTTACGGATTCTCGTAGAAGGCTATCGGGCGGGAAATGGCACCGATGCTTTTCACCCACTTTATCCCTGGTTGGCTTATCCGTTAACCCGTTTGGGAATCGAGCCGCTCTTGGCGTTGATGATCGTGAGCAACCTGGCGGCTTTGGCGTTCCTCTTTCTCTTTGTGCGGATGGTAGAATCGGATGCCGGGCCGGCTCAGGCGCAAACCGCTTCTCAGTTGCTGTTGTTTTTCCCGCTGACTTTTATTCTGTTTGCACCATACAATGAGGGTTTATTTCTGTTGCTATCGGCGTTGACCTTGTTGTGCGCGCGGCAACGTAAGTGGTGGTGGGCGGGGACGACCGGAGCGCTGGCGGTGTTAACGCGCCAACAGGGAATTCTGCTTGTATTCCCATTTATCTGGGAATTATGGGAAGCGCACAAAGGCGATGTGCGTCACTTGCTGCGTAATTGGCGTTGTTGGTTAGCGGTGGGACTGATCCCGATGGGATTGGTGCTTTGGGCATTGTATCGGGCGCTGGTGATAGGGGGGGCACAGCTAGATTTTGCGTCACCTTATGCGTTGGTATCTTCGATGCTTGTCTCCACTAGCGCGGATCAAGTGGGCGGCGCCTACTTTCTCATCTGGCCCTGGCAGGCGGTTTATCTGGCGCTTATGCGACTCTGGGCTGCGCCAGATGTGGATTTAATCGTGAATTTGACGCTTGGTATTCTCTTTCTCATTGCCATGTTTATCGCCTGGCCGCGTCTGCCGGCTTCCTATCGCGTGTATACGCTTGTGACGGTGTTGATCAGTCTTAGCTATCATACCGGAATGGCGCACCCGTATCAAGGCTTGCCTCGACATCTGTTTTTGGCTTTCCCGGTTTTTATGGGAGCTGGACAGAGCGCATGGTTTTCACGGCGTCGTCTGTTATGGGCCGTAAGTGGCTTTGCCGGGAGCTGCTTTCTGATATTGCTCTATACTCTGGAGACTTGGGTGCCTTAAATCAATTGGGTGTTTGCTGTTGCGGTGATGTGTTCCATTGCGGTCTATGTGCTGCCACACACAGGCAAAGCGACATCTTCGAATGGGTGATGATATGGATGATTTACCTGAGATAATTGTGAGTGAAGCGCGTCCCGTAGATGACAAGACGCAGGGTTTACAAGTACTTGTTGTGATTCCCGCCTATAATGAGCAGGGAAAAGTGGGGACGGTGGTCAAAAAAGTTCTGGCCCAGGGTATGAAATCTGTCCTGGTAGTGAACGATTGTTCCAACGATCAGACTGCCGTAGAAGCGCGTACTGCAGGGGCGTTAGTTATCAGCCATGAACAGAATCTTGGCGTTGGCGCGGCCATCCGAACCGGCATTGATTATGCCCTGGCGCACGGTTTTGCGGTGGTGGCAATCCTCTCTGGTGACGATCAGCATGATCCCACAGAACTACCCGGTCTATTGCAGCCCATTCTGGTTGCGGATTATGACTTTGTTCAGGGGTCACGGCGCTTTCACGGATTGCACGCCCCTAACATTGGCTGGTTTCGTCGCTTCTTTACCTGGGTTTATGCAGCTACATTTCGACTGTTGACAGGCTTCCCCTGTTCGGATGCAACCAATGGCGGGCGAGCTTTTCGTACAAGCATCTTCGCAGATGGCAGGATTAACTTGTGGCAACCGTGGTTGAACTCTTACGAGTTAGAGCCTTACCTGCTCTACAAGGTCGTGCGGGAGGGGTATAGGGTGACTGAGGCGCCCATGAAAGTGATTTACCATACAAGCGGCACAACGAAGATGAAGCCGGTACGTGACTGGTGGCGGATTTTCCGCCCTATGGTTTATCTTGCTCTGGGATTAAAAAACTAAGTTCAGGAGGAAGGTGGTGGCATCCGATTTCAGGGGACAACGTGTGTTAGTGACGGGTGGGGCGGGTTTCGTCGGCTCGAATCTGGTGCGCCGTTTGGTAGCTGAAGATGCCGAAGTCACGATTCTGGACGATTTTTTTACCGGGCGTCTCGAAAACCTGCGCGGTATCCCTCCAGAGGCTTACCGATTGGTGCGGGGTAGCGTCACGGATAGTGAGTTGGTGCGGCAGTTAGTTTCAGAAGCAGAGTTCGTCTTTCACCTGGCGGCGCGAAATATCATTGCCTCTACACGGAATCCTTACGAGGATTTCAAGACCAACATTGGCGGCACTCTCAATGTGCTTTTGGCGGCGCGTGAGTGTCGCCCGCAGCGGGTGCTTTATACTTCCTCAGTTTCGGTTTATGGCAATCCCCGTTATTTGCCGATCAACGAGGATGACCGTATCAGTTTGTTGACGCCGTATGCCGTCAGCAAATACAGCGGTGAAGGCTATTGTCAGGCTTTTTATGAGAGTTACGGTGTCCCTGTGGTGGTCGTGCGTTATTCGAACGTTTATGGACCCTGGCAGGATCCCCAAAACCCCTATTGTGGCGTTGTGGCGAAATTCATGCAGCGGGCGCAGGCAGGGATGCCGCTGGAGATTCATGGAGATGGGCAGCAGACCCGCGATTTTACCTTTGTAGAAGATGTGGTTGAAGCAACCATACAGGCGGCGCTCTCCCCTAAGTCTGAGGGGGAAGTCTTCAATATCGGTACCGGCGTAGAGACCAGCGTGGAGACTTTGGCGCATTTGGTATCAGACTTATATGGTTTGGAGGTGGCGCCTTTGCATATTGACCGACGTGACATCGACAATATTCGACGTCGGGTGGTCAACATCGAGAAGATCCGGCGGACATTGCGGTGGACGCCAAATGTAACGTTGGCGGAGGGATTGTATAGAACCCAACGTTGGAACGAAGAATGTACGTCGGGCGAGATCCTGCCCTGAGTCTATGTGGCGGATGTGGGGGATGAAGCCGCGTACCTCTATCAAATGGCCGAGCCTCGACCTCCTCTGGCCCTGGGTGGTCTGGAGCGCATTTGGTTTCTACGTCGCGCTTGTCCCCCTGCCGCCCAACGATTTCTGGTGGCACCTCAAGGTCGGCGAGCTGATCTATCAGACCGGCCACATTCCTACCACCAATCTATTCGCCTGGAGTTTGCCGGCAGAGACGCCGTTTTTTTACGGAGCGTGGCTCGGCGAATGGCTGCTCTATGGATTGTACCATTTGGGTGGCCTGGCCATGGTGATGGTAGCACGTAACGGGATGGTCCTCGGCGCTTATGCAGTTGTGGCGGCCGAGGCGCGACGGCGTAGCGGATCGTGGCGGAGTGCGGCCCTGCCGTTGGCGCTGGCTTGTTTTATGTCTATGAACAACCTGATCCTGCGTCCGCAGATGTGGTCGTGGGTCCCGTTTGCGCTGTATCTGGTGTTGCTGAGCCGCTACGTCGATGGCAAGTTGCGCCCTGCGTGGCTGTTGGCATGTCCCGCATTGATGATTTTCTGGGTCAACGTGCATGGCGCGTTTATCCTGGGATTGGTGCTGCTGGGCGCGTTTACCGTGGGTGAGGGACTGCGGCGCGCGGTCAACCAGACTGGGGCGCGTTCCTGGCGGGAGGTGGGCTGGTTGGCCGGCGTCTCCGGCTTGACGGCGGTATCGACATTAGTGAATCCGCGCGGTGTGGGGATTGTGGGCTATGTGATCGGCTTGATGACCGATCCGCCTAGCCAGACCTTGATTATGGAATGGCAGTCGCCCACGCCGGTTGGCTTTGCTAACAGCGTCTTCTACATCAGCATTGTGGTTTTGCTGCTCGTCTTGGCCTATTCGCGCTATCGTCTCACGCCGACGGAGGCATTGCTCGTCGTAGGCTTTCTGTGGTTGGCCTGGAGTGGGCAAAGATACGTCGTCTGGTTTGGAATGGTGGCTATGCCGGTATTGGCGCGCGCGCTCAAGGATTTGCCTGTGCGCTGGCCGACCTTTGTTGCGCGCCGCAACGCATTCAACCTGGCGTTGCTGCTTCTCTTGTTGCTGCCACTGGCGCTGGCGCAGCCGTGGTGGGTTGAGGCGTTGCCGTTGCCGGAGACCTACTGGGCGCAGGTGTGGCGGGACATTCCCGATGGACCGCTGCTGAGTACGGCGACGCCGGTGGGCGCAACCGCGTATCTTAAGGCGCACCCCGGTGGGCGGCTGTTCAACGAGATGGGCTATGGCAGTTACCTCATCTGGGCTGCGCCGGAACAGCCGGTATTCATTGATCCGCGTGTTGAACTTTATCCCTACGAACAGTGGTTAGATTACGCGCGCATCGGGCAAGGGGTGCGTTCGCTGGAACTATTGGCGCAGTATGGCGTGGATCGCGTGTTGCTGGATAGCGAATTGCAAGCGGAGTTACTTCGTGTCTTGGAGCGCGCCGAGGGTTGGCGCTGTGAGTACGCCGATGACCGCGCACAGATTTGGGTAAAACTTTCCCTGTGACTTGATAAATGCCCCAGAGAGGATTTGAACCTCCACGCCCGAAGGCACAGGCCCTCAACCTGCTGCGTATGCCAGTTCCGCCACTGGGGCATTACTGGCTAGATTATACGCCAAGTAAGCCAGTTGTCAAACTTGATTTGTCAAGATTGCCAGGGGGACTACAATACGGCTATGCGGACGTTGCGAGTTCCCATTTATCCGAGCCAGGACATCATTTTCCCTGGGCAGCTCTACCCCATCTTTGCCGACACGCCGTGGGGCGATTGGCTGTTGCGGGTATGCCGTGAACAGCGCCAGCCGTTGGGGGTGGTGTGGATGCCGGATGCGACGTATGGCGCAGTGGCGAACGTGGGCACGTTGGCTTATCTGCTCGACAATATACCGGGTCAGGGGCGTGATTTCGCCAATGCCCTTGTCGTCGGCCAGTATCGGTTTCAAATGCTGCAAATTCATCAGGATCAACGCTACCTGGAAGCAACGGTGCAATTATGGCCGTGGATCGAGGAACCGCATCCCGGTTGGATGTTGGTGGAGCAGGTTGGTCATTATCTGCGACGGTATGTGGAGGCGCTGGCGAGTATCTGGCCGGCGGCGTTGTTGCCCGAAGTTTTGTTGCCGGGCGTCTCGACGTTAGGGGTGCTTGGGGCGGCGCTGCTCCCATTGGCTGCGGCGGAGAAGCAACGGCTGCTGGAGACGCCGACGGCCCGCGGACTGCTTACTGCCGTGTTGAACTACATGCGGGTATATGTTCCTCTGGCTGAACGTCTGGCAACAATGTCCCCGCAGCCGATGCTGCACGAGCGGGTCTCGCTCAACTAGCCGTAACCGTGTTCGGATTTTTCTCTGTGATCTCTGTGCCTCTGTGGTTATTTTTAGCGAAGACGCCGGTGCTAACGCACTCCATGCAGCTCAAAAATGGCGTTCCGCCTATACAACTACGAGACTACCGACTATACCACTACAAGACTACCGACTATACGACCGTTTTCGAAAGAACGTGTGATGGCTAGAGCGCCCCGCTGGTACGACATCATTACCATTAACATCTTCTATCTGGGCCTGGCCGTGATCACGCAGACCTTCGTGCCGCTGGTGTTGCCGCTGCTGGTCCAACAATTCGTGGGGGAGACGCGGCAAGGCGCCTATTTTGGGCGGATGCGTCTCTGGGCCTTGATGGTCGCTTTGTTGGCCCAGGCCTTGATGGGCATGCTCTCCGATCGCTCTCCGTTGCGTTGGGGACGCCGGCGGCCTTTTATCTTGGGCGGCGCGTTGATGGATTTGCTCGTCCTTACGGCCATCGGCTTTACCGCCCAGATGCACGGCATGGCGGGTTACTGTGTCCTCTTTGTGTTGTATGTCCTGTTGCAGTTCTTCTCCAATACCGCGCACAGCGCTCAACAAGGGTTCATCCCCGACTTGGTTCCCGAAGATCAACGGGGGCGTTTCTCCGGCGTCAAAGCGCTGTTCGAAGTGCCCGTGCCGGTGGTGTTGGTCTCTTTCACCATTGCGCGGTTGATCGGGGCGGGAAACATGTGGGGTGGGCTGCTGGTGTTGATGGCGGTGATCGGCCTGACGACGTTGCTGGCGATGTTCGTCCCGGAATCGCCGTTGCGGGTGCCACCGCCGCCATTGGACTGGCAGCCTTTCCTGCGGCTCCTGCTGATGACGGGCTTCTTCACGGCGGTGATCCTGCTGATGGGGGAGCTAATTGTCTGGGGTGGGCGCTGGCTGGTGGGGATCGAGTCGGTCTTGGTCCTGGTCGTGGTCATGGGGCTGATGGGCTTCGCGGCGATGAGCGTGGCTGTGGTGGTGGGCGTGGGCGGAAGCGTGCGACTCTCCATCGGGGCCGAAAAGACGCGCGCGCTGTCGGCCTTCGTCTGGTGGGTGATCAGCCGGCTGGCCTTTCTGGTGAGTGTGACCAATCTGGGCGGCTTCGTGCTCTATTTCCTCCAGGGACGGCTGGGTTTCACCCGTGAGTCGGCAGCTGGACCGGCCAGCCAGATGATGATGCTCGTCGGCATTTGCATCTTGCTTTCCGCGCTGCCTGCCGGCTGGTTGGTGGACAGAGTCGGGCGCAAAAAGGTCGTGACCTGGAGCGGTCTCTTGGCTGCCATAGGCACGGCGATCATCCTGGTGGCTACCAACCTGCGGCTGGTCTTTGTCGGCGCCAGCATAATCGGGATTGCTACCGGCGCTTTTTATACGGCGAGTTGGGCTTTGGGGACCAGCCTTGTGCCGCAGGATGAGGCTGGCCGGTATCTGGGGATTTCCAATCTGGCGGGTGCCGGCGCCGGGGCGGTGGGGGCTTACATCGGCGGGCCGGTGGCCGATTTCTTCACGCGTCATGCGGTGGAAGTCCCCGGGCTGGGCTATGGGGTGATTTTCGCCATCTATGGGTTGTTGTTTTTGCTGTCGGCGCTGTTGCTGGTTAAAGTGCAAGAACCTGCCACACACAAACCGGGAGCCTAGCAGGCTCCCGGTTCGTGTCCTTTGTTTGTCCTTAACGGATCGCTTTCTCGGTTTGCTTGTCGAAGAGATGCATGCGGCTCATATCGAAAACCGCGGCTTTGGTGGCGCCGATTGTGGCTTTGGTGCGTGGGTCGAAGCGCCCGATAAATTCGGCGTGCGGTAGGGTGAAGTAGGCGAGCACTTCGTTGCCCATCAACTCGGTCACGTCGATGCGCCCTTCGACCATTGCCGGTATGATGCCGGGCGGCGGATAATCGGGATCATGGACGTGCTCTGGCCGAATCCCAAAGATGACGGCCTTACCCAAATGCGACTGGTAGATGCGGCGATACTCCTCCGGGATGGCAACCCGAAAATCACGGCAGTCCGCATACATCACGCCGTTTACCTCAATCAGGGTGGCATCGAAGAAATTCATCGCGGGACTGCCGATGAATCCGGCGACGAAAATGTTGCCGGGCTGGTCGTAGAGATGTTGGGGCGTGTCGATCTGCTGCAAGATGCCATCTTTCAGCACGGCAATGCGCGATCCCATCGTCATGGCCTCGGTTTGATCGTGGGTCACGTAGATGAAGGTTGTTCCCAGGCGCATGTGCAGCTTGGAGATTTCACCGCGCGCTTGCACCCGCAGCTTGGCATCCAGGTTAGAGAGCGGCTCATCCATCAGGAAGACGTTGGGTTCGCGGACGATGGCGCGGCCTACGGCGACGCGCTGTCGTTCTCCACCGGAAAGCTGTTTGGGCTTGCGGTCGAGCAGGTGTTCGATGTTCAGAATGTTGGCGGCCTCCTTGACCCGGCGGTCGATTTCCTGCTTGGGCGTTTTGCGCAACTTGAGGCCGAACGCCATGTTGTCATAGACCGTCATGTGAGGGTAGAGGGCGTAAGACTGAAACACCATAGCGATGTCGCGATCTTTAGGCGGCACGTCGTTGACCAGGCGGTCGCCGATGTAGATTTCGCCCTCGGTGATTTCTTCCAGCCCCGCTAACATGCGCAAGCTCGTGCTTTTGCCACAGCCAGAAGGGCCAACGAAGACTAGAAATTCTTTGTCGTTCACCTCGATGTTGAGATCCGATACCGCGACCACGTTGCCGAAGCGTTTGGTAACATGCTTGTAGGTTACGCTTGCCATAAGAAGACTCCTTTTATCAATGGTTATGGGTTGCTGATTGCAGATTCAAAGTTAAAAAGATTGTTCAATCTGTTATTGATTTTTGTCTGGGCCCTGGCTTTCAAGTCAAGATAATACGCACGCCGAGTTCGCTCAAATCCCACAGCGGCGGGGTGGGCGCTTCATGACCTGAGATCAACACATCGACTTCACTGGCGGGCGCGATGAAGATAGCGCCTGCGCGTCCGACACGCTCCGGCGCGACCAGGGCCACCGTCTGCGATGAGATGCCCAGCAGCATGCGCGTCGTATGAGCGCAATCCCGGTTATCGTGCGTCAGACCTCGTTCGGCGTCCAGTCCTCCTGCCTCGAAAATCACCAGGTCGGCGCGCACGCGTCGCAACGCCTCATCTTCTCCGTAGAGTCCATAATCTGGCGCAGCTTGCCCCCCGATGAGGTGCAGTGTGTGCATAATCGGCTGTGCCAGCCTGGCCTGTTGTGCGATGTCCCATGCGATGTCCAGGGCATTGGTAATGATCGTCAGGTGGGTGTGCTTGTTCAGAAAAGGCGTCACGGCGCGGGTTAGGGCACCTGTCCCCAAGAAAACGACGCTGTGATCCGGGATAAAACGCGCCGCGGCTTCGGCAATGCGTCGTTCGATTTGCTGCTGGGTGGCTGGCCGAAGGGAGGGGAGCCCTTCCGCCATCTGTCCAGCGCGCAGCATTGCGCCACCATGAACCCGGTGCAATTGCCCGGCCCTTTCTAACTCGGCCAGATCCCTGCGGATGGTGACCGCATCTACTTGGAAAGTGCGCGCCAGGTCGGCAACATAGACGCTGCCGGTCGTATAAAGCTGCTGCATAATCCGACTATGGCGTTCGCTTCTGAGCATTATTCCCGTCCAACCGCTTTACTATAGCACGATCTGCACGTTCTGTCAACGAAATTGTGCTAAAACGTGCATTATCGTGCAAAATTGCGCTTTTTTGAACATTCAGGGATTGTGATTCGTAATGTGTTGGAGACTCTTTGCGCTCCTGGGCCAAATGCTTATGACGGTGCATATCCCAAAACTCAGTTTGAGTAACCAGTACAAGAGATGAAGTTGATTGACGACAAAGAGCTTTGATTGCAAATGTACAAAAAATAGCACACACACTAAAAGGGTCCAGAAAGTCCCTCTTAATTTTGTTGGGGCGTTTAGAAAGACAATGGCTATCAGTGGCATGGCGAGAAGATCTTCGTATGTATATAGATGTGGGGAGAACAAGAGGTAACTCTCTAGCATAACGATACACCAAACCCATTTCGTATGATCGGCCCATCCAGGGCTTGTTTTAACTGGAAATCGTATCGTGTGGTAGACCCCTATTGCAAAAACTGTAACGATACTGCCGATAAAAACAAAGGTGGATATGGCCGTAGCGGCGTTAGCGCCGATGTATCTGTAAAATGTTCCGCGAAAGTTACTCATGATATCCAATATAATCGTATCTGAGAAAAAGCCCGGCAATTGTGTCGTCGAGTGTTTGTCGATGGTGCGCAGGTATTCGAGAGGCCATAACCAGCCTAAACGGGGCGTCAGTATAAGACAAATGCAGCCGGTCAGCGCGATTACCCAGAGGGTTTCTTTTTGACGAGAAAAAAGCAATAGAATGAGCACGCCGAATAACAAAAATTGCGGTTTTATACCCAACAAAACGCCATATAGGATTAACCATCCGTCAATTGATGGTTGAGAAGAAGGTAAACTTTGCAGCCGCCGTAGCAGCAGAATAAGTATTGCACTCATGAAAACACTGGTTTGCCCTGCCCCGATATTATCGACTGTTACAGAAGAGAAAAAACTGGACAAGAACACAATCACGAGGATGTAGCTGGCTGTTTTCACTCTTTGGTTAACAAACGCATACAGATTGAGCAGCGCCAATCCTAGTGCTGCATAGGAAACTCCAAGCCAAATTGCATAGGCCCAGGCGGTGCTACTGAGTCCAATCACGGCCAATGGAAACCATATAAGCAGGGCTGGCGGAATAATGTGTAAAAGCATCGCCGGCGGATAATCACCGCCAAACAATCGGGTGAAAATGGCTTGAGTAGTTTCAGGATCATAAAGCCGCGTTTCTGTGCCAAACCAAAATTCTTTGACATTTTCCAAATAATAGACAAAGTCTGTCAGTTTGGCATAGTCAGCGTGTACGATGATTTGTGCTCGTTGCTCGGACAACAGCTTGTAGAAGATGAGAGAGAGGCCAAATGTCAAAACAATGAATGCGAGAATACCTGCAAGATTTTTCCCTGGCAGCTTTGACAGAAGTTTGTTGTTGTTCATTTTTAGCACTCCCCCTGAAAAATAGTACCTCAGTCTCCTTCCGGTTCAGCGGCAGGTGTGGGCAGCGGCGTGATCGGCAGGCCGTAATAGCCTTCGATGACCTGCCGGAACATCGGCGCGGCGACGGTGGAGCCTTCTCCAGCGTTTTCGACCAGCACGGCCATTGCGATCTGTGGATCGTCTGCCGGAAAGTAGCCCGCAAACCAGGAATGGGGCAGGGCATCCTTGTCTGGCTGTTCGGCAGTGCCGGTTTTCCCCGCAACCGGAATGTTCAATCCTCGGAAGCGGTGCGTCGCTGTGCCCACGGAGGCAGTCGTGACGCCGTACAGGGCCTCCTGGATGATCTGGAGATTTGCCTCGGAAATGGGGAGCCGGCCGGTGGCTTGCGGTTGCGTGATGGGTTCAATGTTCCCTGTGCTATCCACGACACGGTCGACCAGGTAAGGGCGGTAGAGGGTGCCGCCGTTTGCCACCGCTGCCATCATGCGTGCGACTTGCAAGGGGGTGACCAGCAGGTACCCCTGACCGATTGCCAGGTTTACCGTATCACCGGTTCCCCAGCCTTCACCGTAAGTAGCCTGTTTCCATTCGGGATCGGGGATCAGCCCAGGCGCGTCTGAAAATTCCTGCAAACCCGTTTTAGCGCCAAAGCCGAAAGCTCGTCCGTAGGTGGATAACGTATCGGGTGAAATGCCGTTCAGGATTTTGCCGACTTCGTAGAAGGTCACGTTACACGAAGCCGACAGTGCATCTTTGAGCGTAATAGTGCCGTGACCGGTTTCCAACCAGCAGACTTTGCGGTTCATTTCACCCAGGCCGTCCCAGTATCCGGGACAAAAGAAGCTGCTCTGCGCGGTTAACCCGCCGGCCTCCAATCCCGCAGCGAGGGTCACGATCTTGAAGACAGAACCGGAGGGGTATACACCCTGGATGGCGCGGTTGAGCAGGGGGAGATTGGGATCGTTGAGGACCACCTGGCGCGACCATGTATCGGTCAGGCGAATGAAGATGTTGTTGTCGAAATGCGGGCCGCTGGTCAGCGCCAGAATCGCGCCGGTGTGGACATCCAGAGCCACAATGGCGCCCCGCCGATCTCCCAGGGCTTGCTCGGCGCTGTGTTGGAGTTCACGGTCGATGGTGGTGTAGATGGCGCGCCCACGCTCAGGCCGGCGCTCAACGAGGCTTTTGATGTGTGTCCCATCGGCGCTCACAATCGAGAGCCGCCCGCCGTTTTTCCCGGCCAGGATCGATTCCCCCCAGGCTTCCAGGCCCGCAATGCCGACCAGTTCGTCACCGCGATAGCCTCGCTGCCGGTATACACTGTAACTTTCTTCCGGGATGGGCGAAATCCACCCGATGACGTGGGCAGCAACGCCATCGAGGGGGTAGAGCCGGCCTGGCCGTTCGCGGCGTTGGATGCCGGGCAGACTCAGCAGGCTGTCGTAGGTCAGACTGGCGTCACCGGAGATGTCCTGGATGGGAATGAACCAGTGCGCCGGTTGTCCGGCATAGGCAGCCTGGATTTTATCCACGCTCAGGCCCAGCACTTGTGATAGCGCGTTGAGCACCGCCGTCTCATCTTGGATTTCCTGCGGGATCACGCCCACGGTGACGATCGTGCTGGGGACGGCCAGCCCCGCGCCGTTGCGGTCGTAGATGTTGGCACGCGGCGGAATCTGGTATTCGACGGCGAAGGTGTTGCCGCCCACCAAATCGGGCCAGATCGTATCGCGGTGCCAGTCGATACTCCACTGCGCGTTTTCTTTGACCAGGCTGAGCTGATTGGCGGCTTGCAAATCGCCGAACAGCCCGGTATGCCAGACTTCCGTAAACGTAATCCAGGCTTTGTCTCCATCGATGCTCAAGGTTTGCGGGGTAAGCGTGAGGCTGATGGTCGTGGTGAGGTCCAGGGCGCTGCGATAGGCGCGCTCGAAATCGGCCTGAGCCAGTCCCGCCCGCAGCGATGGCAGGAGGAACGTATACATTTCTGCGTAGTTGCCCATTTCCCAGGCGCTCAGGAAGCTACGTCCCACGGACTCCGGTGTGGCGACATCCAGGGTGGGCGAGGGGGTTGGCGGGGGCGTAAAGGCCGCCGTGGTGGTCGTTGGCGCGCCCGATGGGGACGCGGAAGGCGTATTGCCGCATCCGGCTATCAGCGCAATCAGTAACAGCCACAGGATATGTTTTCTCATAAGGTAATCCCCAAATCTGGTCTTGGGCAGCGGTAGTCGAAGTGCATGCGGCAGAGGGCCGGGATATCGACCGTCAGCGCCAGCCCCCATGTTTCCAACAACGCCGCGATGGCGCATAATGGAAACCCGACTACATTGGCATAACAACGGTCGACAAAGGCAACCGGTCGAAAGACGTTGTTCTGAATGGCGTATGCTCCGGCTTTATCCATAGGATCGCGGCTGCGCACATACGCTTCGATTTCGGCATCCGTATACGCACGCATCTGCACCGCGCTGGTGACGCAGCGCATGCCCAGGCGGCGTGTTTGCGGATGGAACAGTGCCACACCGGTATGGACAGCGTGCGAACGCGCGCGCAACTGGTGCAACATCGCGCGTGCCTCTACCGGATCGGCGGGTTTTCCCAGCGCAATACCGTCCAGGTCGACGACGGTATCTGCACCCAGAATCCAAACATCGTTATCCGGCGGCTCCGCTGCGTGGACTTTGGCCCTGGCGAGTCGAGCGGCCGTTGTGAATGGCTGTTCCCCGTCGTGCGGGGTTTCATCCACCTCCGCTTGGGTCAGCCCGGCAGGCACTCCGAGCCAGGCCAACATTTCGCGGCGACGCGGTGATTGTGAGGTTAACAATAGTCGGGTAAATTGCATAGTGTCCTCTGGCCGGTTGGGAATCCTGATGGCTTTTGCTCTCGTGGTGTCGATTATAGCTGTTTTGTGCAGATGGTAAAGAGTATCACAAAGCTTTATCATTCTCGTCACAGTTCCCTGTTTTTGTTTCGGGCGGATCGCCAGGGTGTGTCTGATGCACTTACGACGAGGAACTGGCGTTTTCCCCCGAGGCTTGAATACTCCAATGTAGGAAAATCGTTATAAACAGTACTAAATTCCTATTGTGGTTTATGGGCAAATCAAGTAATATATAGACAGGTTAAAAAATAAAACTTTAATAGCTTTAATAACTTTAATCTTAATAGGAGGTGTTGAAATGTTGTATTTGCCACGTGAGGAAGGTCAGGGTTTGGTTGAGTACGCGCTGATTCTGGTGCTGATTGCCATCGTCGTGATTGTGATTTTGGTCATCCTGGGGAGCCAGGTCAGCACTGTCTTCTCGCAGATTACCAGCGGACTCACTCGTTAAGTAGGAATAACCAAAAAGCCCCGCGCACCAGCGCGGGGCTTTTTGGTGTATAGCTTGGCGTCTTAGATGGCTCCCTGGTGTTTGTCTTGCCTTGCTGACATCAACCAGGTATAGGTCAGGTAGAGAACGGCTGCCCACACCGGCACGCCGATCTGCAGGGCAAAGGGCAGGCGCAAGATCTCTAGTTGTGCGTAGGTTAACGGCCCACTGAACAAGAACGCCAGCCATATCAGCACAAAGACCCGTCGCCATGCCAGGCGTAGTTCTGG
>JAIOAS010000059.1:15875-22672 GCA_019873725.1 Chloroflexota bacterium
CAGCGCAAAGCTCAGGCCGTATGGCAGCAACGCGAAAGGCCAAAAGAGCCAGGCCATAAAAGGCGGTAAGATGAAGCCGAAAAAGTCTTGCAGCTCTTGGCCGATGATATGAGCTTCTACGGTGGCCTGGTATTCCAGATCATAAAGACGGGCCCTGTCACCAGCGCGCACGATGTAGCCGGCTGTGTAATATTGTAAGAAATCTGTGCCGACTACCTGTCCGGCAAGGTCCATATAGCCAGGGCCCGCGAGCAGGCTGACTAACCATGCAGTCCACAGGACGCCGGCCAGTAATTTGGCATAGGCTAACCGCCGGGGGATTAGCAACGGCGTCATCCAGCGTATCAGTTTGTGATTGGTCAATGTATCTGATGGCATAGCTTTACCTTAATGTGAATGTTGTGTAACCTGTTTGTTTGCTACGTTCTGCGGATTAAACAGATTCAGTAGATCCAAAAATGCTCCAAGGGGATCGTCAGATCCCCGGTCTGGTCTGGAGGCGATCCAGACCAAGCAAAATTGCATCTACTGAGATTTGTCTGCGGTGATCGCTGCGCGTTTGAAGGGCGCCGGTTTGATCCACCAGGCCAATGCGCCTATCAATCCACCGGCAACGTAGAAGGTGGTGAAGATCAGCAGCGAAAAACTCACCGCCACTTCCTCGGAAATGCCTGTCTGTCCCAGGTAAGCGATGATAGCCGCCTCGCGTGTCCCCAATCCGGAAATCGAAATCGGCAATAAGGTGACTAAACTGCCGAGCGCCACGGCGAAACTGATTGTCCCGAACCCGGCCTGTACATCCAACGCCAGCGCGAGCAGGTAACACTGGCTAAAGAAGATGCCGTAGGCGACGAGGGTGAGCCCTCCGGCAATCAACGCTTCACGCAAGGGTAACTGGTGGATGCCGGTATGGATTTCCCACAACCAACTTGATGGATTGAAAATTTTTTCGCCGAGACGTCCCAATTTCACACCGATTTTGCAAAACCACGCGAACGTGGTCGGGTTGACAAATAGGGCGAAAGGAACGACCAGCAACAGCGCCAGCCCCCCCAGGCTCAAAATTTCCAGGCCGCTGGGTGCTAACGCCAACAGCGCTGCCCCGCCGACGATAAACAGCGCGTACAAATCGAACAGCCGATCCAACAACACACTCGACAGACCCTGCGCCAGCGAGAGGTGACAATCGCGGCTGACGTGGAACGCCTTGACGAACTCCCCGACTCGTCCCGGCGTTAACAAGCCGACGAAGATGCTTCCCAAATAGGATAGTGCTGCCTGTATGAAAGGGTAGCGGATGTGCTGCGCACGCAAGAGGCGCTGCCAGCGATAGGCTTTCAACCCGAGCTGCGGCAGATTGAGCGCGACTGCTGCGGTCAGCCAATCGAAACGGACGGCGCGCCATATTTGCCACACTTCCGCCAGATTGACCTGGGAGAGCAAAAAGAGCAACAAAGCGACGCCGATTAAGCGCAGCCAGTGGCGGCGCATGTGGGCTTTCATCGTTTGCGGCCCACCACCAGTTGATTCGCCATTATCAGGTTGAGACCCAATGGCCCGAAAATCCGCTCGATGACTTTCTCCGCCGGGAAGCCAATCGGCGAGAACATAAACTTGCGCGCTTCGACTACTTCAAAGTCACACGCCGTCACGCGCGCGACCAGTTCTTTCAGTGTAAAGGTTTGACTGTGCCCGGCATCTTTCAGGATCCCTAATTTTTCAGCGACGTGATCCATCAGCGGATTAGGTGTGGTCAACACCAATAGCCCGCCAGTCCGCAACACACGCCAGCACTCACGCAGCAATACGTCCGCGTCGGGCACATGTTCGATGATGGCTGTGGCGATAACAGCATCGGCGAGGTTGTCGCGCACCGGCAACGCCAGCGCGTTCCCTTGTGCTTTCTGTATCCCTTCGAGCGTGACCGCGCGTAAGAGCGGGAAGCTGTAATCAATGCCCAGGAACGCCAGGGGCCCAAAGCGTTTGCGTAAATCGGCCATCATTAGCCCGTCTGCCGTGCCGACATCCACTACGACACGTAAGTCGCCCAGGGTATGACATCGTAATGCGCGCTCTACTTCGTCGGTGCGCCGGCGTAAGCGATAGACTAATTGTCGTTTGCGTTGACGGCCCTCGAAATAGTCAATGTCGTAGACGCCAAATGGCAGACTCTTGCGCTTTGATTCACCGAGCGAGGTAACTGTATCTCCCACGACTACGGTGGTAAATACGCCCTGGCCTTGTTGGTTCAGCGCCGTGAGGGTCTCTGTTTCTATCTGGCGTCCGGCGACATCCAGCTCTTGCGCTTGAAAATAGCGGCTTTGGGGCACGTAGCGCACAAAAAATTCATCCCCAATGGCCAGGGCCTGAAAATGCCCCTTTTTGTCCACGGTCAAAGTGTCTTGTAAAGTGATCTGTTCGCCTGTTATCTGCATTGTGCGGCAGAAATGCGCCGGTACTGTGCGTTGCCCCAAGATTAACGTTTTGCGGATTTGCCCTTTTAGGATGTGTGAAAAGGCGGGAATCCATCCCAGAGCTACTAAGGCACTGCGAAACAGGATGTTTTTCAACGGTGTAAAAAGCTTATTGGATGGCACGGCGTGCAGATACCCTTCTACCGTCCAGCCGTCATCTTCTGTCCGGCACCTGTAATTTGGATCCACCCACTGTGATGAGACTACACGGCCATCTTGCAGCCGGCCAATGATGCCGCCGTCGTTGAGGAGCAGGCGGCCGGTTTCCCGGTCGAAGACTTTGACAACGCCGCCCTTTGCCAGATTAGCGATCACATAATGGCGTGGACGATTGGCGACATAGATACGCGCTTGTGGGAAAAAACAGGTGAACGGTTCGCGTTCGTAAGGCACAGGCGGCAGTGACGCGGCGCGCCCGCCATAGTCCAGATAGGCTTGCAAAAATTCGGGTATCCGGTAGACCACGTAGCGGTCGGAGATGATGGCCGGCGGCACCAATTTCCCCTCCTTTAGCGCGACCAGCATTTTCTCTGCGATGGCGCCGGCCAACGGTATTTCCGAGGCCAGGATCTCGAAGCCGTGGGGGTAGAAATGCAATGTGTTGCGGCTTCCTAAACTGCCGGCGTAAAATCCATTTGGATAAACGAAGTAGGCCGCAAATTCAACGGCTTGACGTAAGACCTGCAGAATTTCCGGGCTACGATTGTCCTGGTAAATTTTCCCCAAAAAAGAAATGGTCGCGGAGAGATAGCCTGGATCGACACCGTCATACTCCCGCGACCAACCTTCATCTGCATTGTGGTATGTCAGGAATTTCTGCCAGGCGCGTGCGTAACCCGCCTTCAACTCTTCGTCGTGCAGCAGGCGGTAGGCTTTCCATAAGGCCAGGGTTGCCATCGCGTGATGGTTTGCCAGATGATCCTCTTCCGCTTCGCCACCCGCAATAAACCGGGCAGCGCGACGAATGGCGTTCAGGATCGTTTCGGATGCCTGGGGGGGGATTTCGTCCTTGAGAAGATTGAACGTCTCGATGCTGGCGAAGGTGGTGAAAGCCGACGGCCCCACCCAGCCGCGCTCATTAGGATAGAATTCATCGAAGGCCCCGTCTTTGTGTTGGATGCGAGTCCAATACAGTAGACCGGCGATGGCCCAGTCGCGGATTTTGGGTTGTGCGTAATAGAAATTCCCTGGGAAAGCGTGCCGGTAAACGAGCGCCAGCGCATGAACCGCGAATTGACGCACGGCATCTGGAAAATCGGAGGTCTTATCTAACCAGTAATCACGATGGAAACAGCCATAGGTTGGGGAAAAGGCATTGCGATCCTGGTTGCTCAGTAAACGCGGCAACTGGTCGAGAGCGAGTTGGGCATAAATCTCGGGAGAAGTGGACATTATTCTTCCTCGCGGTAATAATTGGGCAAACGCCGGACTATGAGTTCACCTAACATCCCCACCACCGCTATTTGAATGGCCGCCATCACAATCACCACGGTGCTCACATCCGCGAGTTCTTTCAACACGGCCCAACTGAAGATGCCCCATAGCAATCCAATCAGCAGCACTATACCGCTCAACGGCAGGAAGATCTTGAGCGGGGCGAAGTAAAGCGCCATGCGCAGGATTAGGTTGATAAAATTCAGCGTGTCGCGTACCGGCTTGATCTTTGATTTCCCTGTCCGTGCCATATAGTTAATGGGCATATAGGCAACGAAATAGCCGTTGGTCAGCAGTCCCAGGGTGATTGTTGTCGTGAAGGAGAAACCGTTGGGCAACATATCGAAAAAACGCAATGCGACTGCACGCTTGAACACCCGTAATCCAGAGTTGATGTCGGGGATTTTCTGCCCGGCGATCACGTTGGCGAGTGTGCCGATGGCCCATTTTGCCGGGCGCCGCACCCAGGGGATCGCCACTTCCGCGCCCGTCCGCGCGCCAACAACCATATCGTACCCTTCCGTGTACAACTTTGTGACCAATTCCGGGATGCGCGAGTTGGGATAAGTGCCGTCGGCGTCGGTGATGCAAATGGTCGCGTAGCGTGCTTGACGAATGGCCGTTTTTAGCGCCGCGCCATAGCCCAGGTTGCGTTTATGCGTGAGTAGGCGCACATTCGGATAGCGCCGGACGGCGGCGGCGGTATTGTCTTGCGAGCCATCATCCACGACAATAATTTCGTAAACGAAAGACGTGCGCGCCAATATGTCTTGGACTTCTTCCAAAACCGGACCGATCCCCAATTCTTCATTGTATGCCGGAATGACGACAGATACTTCAATTGGCATGGTGTCCTGAACCTGTGTTTTCAGCATCACGCTCCTTTATCACTCCTCATGGCGGGCCTATTCACATTGTCAGTGCTAATTTTGTTTTTGTCAAATGACGAGGTTCACTTTCAATCTGTGCGGATCAAAATCACGCTGGTTGAATCACGATACACTTCCTGCCACTGTCCTGATTTATGGGTCGCTGCGACCAACCCGGCTTGCTGTTGTGGACTGAGCATCAACGTGCGGATACCATACGCCTGCAACTGTTCTTCCCACCCGGCTGTTGCAGCAGAGATGGATAGATAATCCAGCCATAACTCCGGCGGATACAGTTCGATGCGGGGGTCCACGAACACCGGATACTGTGGTTGCGCAGCCCAGATGAGATAGCTACCAAATGACATCGCGTGGAATACAGGTCCCGGCAGGTTCTCCCGCAGTAAGAATTCCGTTGCCTTTACCGGCGTCTCGGTAGAGACTAACCCTGTTTTTTCCGGCGACAATGGCCACAGGTCTTTGAACCACGGCAAAGATGACAGCGCCCCAAGCATGATGACCCCGACTATAACCGCATTGAGCACAACTTGGATCCCGGGGCTTGGGATGCCTTTTATGTTGTCGCTGCGTCGATGTCCCAACGTGTCAATGTATTGACGTGCCGATATACCGATGTAGGTGATGTGCTCCGCCAACATAGGGCCTATTACCAGGCCAAACCAGATTACACCCCGCCGGGTCTTCAAACCCAGCGCACCAAAAGCAAGGAAGGCGAGCAGGGTTGAGAGTGTGGGGCGCTTAGGCGTTAATGCCAGTATTGTTGCGCTGAGGAGCAACCCCATAAAGAACAGCTTCCCGACCAGCGTATCGAATGTTGGGGGACCCCATTCTGCAATAAGGTTTTGGATGACCGGGTTGGTTATCATAAAGGTGAGGTACTGTACAATGTCAATGCCCCTGGGATTGAGCAGGCAGGCCAGGGCTGCGGCACTCAATGCAATGGCCGGTGCGCGTACCGATCGCCACTGCCGGGTGGTAAGCGCGTTCCACGCTTCGTCCGCGCCCCATAATCCTATGAGCGCCAGTCCTAGCGGGAAGGTGCCGTGGCTGTTGACCCAGACCAACATTCCGATGGGGAAACTCAGCAGCAGCCAGGGACGTGGGCGGTTGTGATACATGTGGATGATGTTCAAGAATATGGCTGCTATAAGGAATGTAATCGTTTGGGGGCGCACATTCCAATCATTGATGCCCAGGGCTGCGGCAAAAAGGGTGGCCAGGGCCGCGCTACGCCAGTTGCCGGAGCGTTGACCGGCCAGCCACAGCGTTAGCGCGTAGGTTGTGGTCACAATCAGACTTTGGAAGAGAATAATGAACGGTGCGCCGCCGAGCCGGTAGATTTGATACAATGTCCATTCCATCAACCAGTAGGTTTGATATGCCGGGTAGGGTGTACCAGACATCGTCTGGGAGTAGTTGTCTACGGTTGGAATATGTCCTGTGAGTGCCAAATCACGCCCGGCAGCAATGTGCCACCAGAAATCGAAGGGGCGAATGGGATGGGTGTTTACGAAGATGAAGATGCCGGCTATCACCACAAGCCCCCAGAGGTACTCGATGGAAAGGCGAGAAAGTGGCCCTGTCTTCGTCTTCAATCCAGTGCTCCTGATCATCCATTGGCTTGTTTCGAGGTTCATTATAGTTTACTTTCTCATTCTGTCACGCACGGGCGAGTATAGGACGAAGGAATCGCTCGGGCCGGTCTCCGACCGCGTCCGCTCAACCCGTCATCCGGGCTGCGGTGGCACGGTCAGAGACCGGCCACAGCAAGGTCATTGGGAATCGCTCAGGCCGGTCTCCGACCGCGCCCGCTCAACCATTGCCTGGGGCTGCGGTGGCACGGTCAGAGATTGGGTCATTTGACCCCTGGGTATATACTTAACTTAGCTTAAAACCAGGAGGTTAATGACGATGGAAGACCAAGCCACGACCACACGCCTTAATGAGAAAAACATGCTACACACCATTCAAACGGAACTGCAGCAGGGCTACAACCTCT
>JAIOAS010000060.1 GCA_019873725.1 Chloroflexota bacterium
CAGCAGCACGTTGGGGTCGGGCACATCGAGGACGTGGTTAGGGATGATGTCGCGCGTCTGCTCGAACCAGAACGCGCTCAGTTGATTGAGCACCTGCCCCTTGAACGGCACAGCAGTGAGGATGCGGTCGAAGGCCGAGAGGCGGTCCGTCGTCACCAACAGGCGGCGCTTGTCGGGCAACGCGAAAGACTCGCGGACTTTGCCGCCGGTATGGGCGTAAGGCCACGCGATATCAATCTGCTTTAGGGCCTGAGGGATGTATGGTTTTAGATTTTCTGTATCGAGCATGTCACCTCCAAAGATATACAAGTCTGACGCGCACCTGGCTCTACCAGGATCACACTACAGGTCAAGTGAAACGTCCGCTAAAGGTGATTTCCGCAGAAAAGTAGATAGCTTTGGGCTGTTGTTCATCATTGTACCACATAAACAAAGACCAAAACCATCAGGCCACGCTATGCATCTTGATGCCCGGATGCGCGCCATTGCGCAGCGCATCCACGGTCTTCGCCAATTGCTCACGCGCCCATAGCTCCTGACCGTTGGTCGGGTACTTGCGATAATAACACTCGATCACCATGATCAGGAAAAGGTAGAGGCTGTAGAGCGCCCGCCGCGTCCGCTGCGCGGGCGTGTCCAGCACCGGCGTCCCATACCCTATGGCGAAATCGCTGTCGGGATCGTAGCCGGTGAAATTGACCTCCATCAACGGATCGCCCCACAACGCGCGCTCGTGGTCGATGATGCCCGTGATCGTCTGCGTTTCCGCGTCGAAGAAGATGTTGCCGTCCCACAAATCCCAGTGGACGAGGCGCGGTGTGACAACTTCGTCCAACGTCGCGTAGTGGCTGCGGGCCAGATCATGATAATCGGCGTAGGACAGCGGCAATTCGACGCTCATATCCTCACCGTCCTGGAGCACGGTCACCAGCATCGCGTCGAACGCCTCGCGCCAATTTGCAAAACGCGGCGTGCTTTCTGACCCGTAACCAAAAGCTGTGCCCTCTACAGCGTTGATTTCCCGCAGATACGCGCCAATCTGGCGGTTGATTCGCTCCTGCACATCGGGAGCCAGTTCTCCGCGGACTTTGTGCAGCGGCGCGCCTGGCAGGTGTTGCATAATGAAAAACTCGTTGTCCAACAGCGTCCGCGAGGCATCGTAACAGAAAATCTCCGCGACCGGTACCGAGGTCCGTTCACGCAGCAGACGCATCGTGGTGACCTCGGCGGACATGATGTCGTGCTCATAACGCAGGACGCGTACATTCGGTGGCGGTGATACCTTCAACACCCAGGTACGCCCATCCGCCAAATCCAGGCGATAGGCGGTGGCGAAATACCCCTCGGTCAATTCTTCCGAGGTCTTGACGCGGGTCTCACTGCCAAAATGATGACTGACCAATGATTGTATCGTATCGTGCGAGAGTGTGATTTTGGAAATGCTTTGCATGAATGACCTCAATAAAGAAAGAAGTAGTTAGTGGGGGTTTTGGGGCGGGTGTGCCCGCCCCAAAACCCCCACCCCATAACTATACTTCAGCAGCGTAGCGCAGCCCCCGCACAAACAGGCTCAAGCCCAGATTGCCGCGTTCACCGCGCGCGTAACGCGGGTGCTGTTCCGGGAAGATGTGGTCTTCGGGGTGCGGCATCAGGCCGAAAATGGTGCCCTGGGGATTGCACACGCCCGCAATGTCGGCGGTGGAGCCGTTCGGGTTGGCGGGATAGCCCACCGGGCCGTTGCCGTCGGCGGCGGTGTACGTGACAACGATCTGCCCGTTGGCGCGCAGCTCGGCGAGCACCGCCTCGTCACGGGGGACGAAGCGCCCTTCACCGTGAGCCACCGGACAGTAGATGCGTTCCGTCAGCCCGCGTGTGAAGACGCAAGGGCTGTCCGGGTTCGGCTCCAGCCACACCCAACGGCACTCGAAACGGTTGGAGGCGTTGCGGGTGAGCGTCGCTCTCCCTCCCTCTGTCCCCCCCACTGGGGGGGATGAAAGGGGGGGCGCTCCCGGCAGCCACCCGCTTTTCACCAGCGCCTGGAAACCGTTGCAGATGCCGATGACCGGCTTGCCCGCGTCCACGAAACGCGCCATCTCTTCCTGGAACAGCCAGCGCATATCCGCCGCCAACAACCGCCCTGCGCCGAGTGCGTCGCCGTAGGAGAAGCCGCCCGGCAGCACAAGCATCTGATAGTCGTGCAGGCGCGCAGGGTTAGCGTGCAGCGCGTTGATGTGCAACACCGTCGGCGCGCCGCCTGCCAGTTCAATCGCTGCCGCCGCATCCGGGTCACGGTTGGTGCCGGTGGCCTGAAGAATGAGAACCTTTGGTTTAGTGTTCAAGCTTCACGTCCTCAAAAATTTACCACGAATCTTCACCAATCTTCACGAATAAGTACAGATTAGTGTCAATTCGTGAAGATTCGTGGTTAGAATTTACACCTTACTTTTTTCCAACTCGCTTCGCCATCCAAATATCCGGCTTGTTCCAGCCGTTCGCATCGGGCAACACACCCACAATGGTGTAGCCCATCTTCTGGTAGAACTCGTAAGGATGACGGTTCAGGTTGCGGATGTTGGCGATATGCTCCCACGTATTCTCGTACAAATCCACCTGGCTCAGCGAAGTTCTGAAGTCTTCGTCGTCCGTGCCCAGGTAGATCGTCAGCCCGCCGCGCGCGCGCACCTGATCCTCCACATCCATCATCAACGCGCGCCCGATGCCTCTGCCCTGATGCGCCGGATGCACGACCAGGGGATGCATCTCCCAGGCCGTCGTCTCATATTGGGGAATGGCGCCGACCCAGCCCAGGACTTGTCCCTGCTCATCGAGCGCCACCCGGCAAACCTTTCCCGGTTCCAGCGCTTCATGCACTTCTTCCAGCGCCGATTCCATATCCGGCCAGGCGTTGGGGGCGTGGACTTTGAAGGCTTCGACGAGTAAGGTCGCAGCTTGCTGAATCACATCCGCATCATCGGCGGGGAAATCCACAATACGCATCATTGTTTCCTCCATTCCATCGTTCTAATGATACAAAACCCAAGCCGTTCCACTGTGCAAATCACATAAACGGATCGACAATCACCAACCGATCTTCGATACGTTGCCCACTCTGCAAATCCTCAGAATAGACGAGCGTACAATGACTCTCCAACGCCGCAGCCAGGATGAGACTATCCCAATAAGCAAACTGATACTTTGTCATCACATCTAGCGCCAAGGAGACTGTTATCCCGGTTACCGCAACTACAGGCAGAGTGCGTAGAAAATTCCTGGAGACCAATAGTATCTCCGCAGGCTTCAAAATCTGTTTGCGTGATGTCACCGCAATAAATTCACCCACGACTTGGGAACTCATCACAATATCCTCACGCAATAGCAAGTTCTCGGCAATGATCCGTTTGGATGAATCAGAGCCAAAAGCATACACCAACACGTTCGTATCCAGGAAAATCTTATCGCTCATGCAACGCCTCTCGGTCCAGTTTGTAATCGGGAGGTAATTCTCCATGTATCTCCTGGAACATAGCTCGTAAGATTTTCCGCCGTTCAGCTACAGACAAAGCCTGATTTGATGAAGTCGCCGCCTCTTTTGAATACTTCTTCAGTAAAAACTCATAGAAATCCAATAACTCCTGTCGCGCAATCTCAGGAAGTTTAAATATATCGAGCTGAGGGTAAATGTTATAAATGGCGCCAGACTCTTTTAACATTGTGTCCTCCGGTTTTATACGACTTCCGTTGCCTGCCATACATCCACCATCATACTGCCATCTACCTCAATCAACGCCATTCCCTGCGTGTCTGCCACCCGCAACATCATAACCTGATTCACTTCACCGATGCACGTATACGGCCGCCCGGCAAGCGCCTGCTCAAAGTCCGCCGCGTCCTCCGGCGCAACCTCGACGAGGAAACGCGCGCTGCTCTCGGCGAACAAAGCGGTCACGGCATCGCCCGACAGCGTCAGATTCAGCCCCAGCCGCCCGCCGATACACATCTCGGCGGCAGCGACGGCCACCCCGCCCTCCGAACAGTCGTGCGCGGCGGCGACCAGGCCGGCCTGCATCGCCCGGTGTAATGCGCGGCACGTCTCGATAGCGTCCGGCACGGGCGCGGGGAGAGCACCGCCCGTTTCGCCGGTCAACCGCTCGTAGAGCGAGCCGCCCAGCTCATCCCGCGTCGCGCCGACGAGGTAGAGCCGGTCGCCGGGCCGTTTGAGGTCACTCGTCACGATACGGCGCACATCCGGCACAAGGCCCAACGCCGAAATCAGCAGCGTCGGCGGAATCGCGCGCTTGACGCCGTGCGCGTCCACAAACTCGTTGTTGAGGCTGTCCTTGCCGGAGATGAAGGGCGTCCCGTAAGCCAGCGCCGCGTCGTGACACCCTTGCGCCGCCCGCACCAGCCCGCCGAGTCGCTCCGGCACCCGCGGATTGCCCCAGCAGAAGTTGTCGAGAATGGCGATCCGGTCGGGATCAGCGCCCACGGCGACGACGTTCCGCACGGCCTCGTCGATCACCGCCCAGGCCATCGCGTAGGGGTCGCGCAGGCCGTAGTACGGGTTGATACCCGCGCCAAGCGCAATGCCGCGATAACCGGATGTCATCAGCGGTTTGAGCACCGCCGCATCCGCCGGGCCGTCGTTCAGCACACCCACCAACGGCTTCCCCACCGTCGCCCCCTGCACCTCGTGATCATAGCGGCGGATCACCGCTTCTTTTGAAGCTACGTCGGGATGAGCAAGCATTTGCAGGAGCAACTGCGTAAAACGTAATTCGTAATTCGTAATTCGAGATTCGTGATTCGCTGATTCGCCGATTCTTGCTTCCTGCTTCTTGCCTCTTGCCTCTTGCCCCTTCCCCCATTCAGCTTTCAGGGTGAGGCGCGGCCAGCCTTCGTGGACGAAGTCCATCGGCAGGTCGGCGGCGAGTTTGTCACCGTAACGGACGCGCAGGCGGTGGTCGCCGGTGAAGCGGCCGATGACGGTCATTTCGACGTTGTAGATTGCGCAGATGTCGCGCAGCCGGGGCAGGTTGGCCTCCGGCGCGGCGATGACCATGCGCTCCTGCGCCTCGCTGAGCCAGATTTCCCACGGGCGCAGGCCGGGATACTTGAGCGGGACGTCCCGCAAGTCCACATCCACCCCCACGTCCTTGCCCATCTCGCCGACGGCGGACGAGAACCCACCCGCGCCGCAGTCGGTGACCGCAGTGTACAGGCCCTCATCCCGTGCGACGATAAGCGCGTCAAGCACAGCCTTCTCGGTGATGGGATCGCCGATCTGCACGACGCTGCCCACGGTTTCGCCCGTGTCGTGCGTCAGTTCGGCGGAGGAGAACGTCGCACCGTGGAGGCCGTCGCGGCCCGTGCGCCCGCCGAGCGCCACGCAGAAGTCGCCGGGCTGCGCCGCCGTGCGGTGAACGCCGCGCGGCGCGATGCCCACACAGCCGCAGTAGACCAGCGGGTTGGCAACGTAGTCCTCGTGGTACAGAATCGCGCCATTGACGGTGGGGATGCCCATCTTGTTACCGTAATCCTCGATGCCCGCCACGACGCCGCGCGCGATACGGCGCGGGTGCAGCGTGCCGCCGGGCACATCCACGTCGGGCATATCCAGCGGGCCAAAGCACAGCACGTCCGTGTTGGCGATGGGCTGCGCGGAGACGCCCATCACGTCGCGGATGACGCCGCCGACGCCCGTGTTCGCCCCGCCGAATGGCTCCAACGCCGAGGGGTGATTGTGCGTCTCAACCTTGAAGGACACTTCGTACTCGTCATCGAACGCCACGATACCGGCATTGTCCACAAACGCCGACAGCACCCACGGCTTGTTCAACGTCTCCGTCGCCGCGCGCAGGTATGTTCTGATGAGGCTCGGAATAATTTCTTTTTGCGGACGCTGATTTTCGCTGATTTCCGCCGATTCTTTGATCTGCGAAAATCCGCGTGAATCCGCGTCCAACATCACCCGTGGCATACCGCCGTGGCAGGTGTATTCGATTTCGGCCTTGAAGGTCTTGTGCTGGCAGTGCTCGGACCAGGTTTGGGCCAGGATTTCCAGTTCGACGTCGGTGGGATCGCGGCCCAATGCCCGGAACTGCGCCTGGATCGCCTGCATCTCCGGCAGGGAGAGGAACAGCACACGCTCGACACTCAGCCGTTGCAGGGCCGCATCGTCCAGGTCGCGGATGGGGATGATGTCCACGGCGTCGCTCGGCGCGGCATCGGGTACGAATTCGGGCTGCATCGGGCCGAGGGTGTACGACTGAATCACCGGGTTACACAGCAGTTCTTCCGCAATGCGACGCAACTCAGCAGAGGAAACGGGGCCTTCAAAGGTGTATCGCGTGCCGGTGACGACGGCTTCGAGCGCGGTGACGCCCAACTGTCGCGCGCGGTGTAGCAGGTGTTTGGCGACCGGATCGGTGACACCGGGGTGAAAGGCGATTTCAATATAGCGCCTCCCCCCCTCAGTCCCCCCCGTAGGGGGGGAAGAAAGAACCTCCCCCCCACTGGGGGGGATTAAGGGGGGGATATTCTCCTCATCGGATAGGACCGAAGGGGGGAACCACCGGTAGCCCTCGACGATAGGATCAACCAGAAACTCAACCACGATGCGCTCGACCTCATCTGCAGTAAGTGTACCCCGGAGAAAGTAGAGGTTGCTGACGCGGACCCGTGTGACGCTCTCGATGCCCAGGTGGGCAATCTGGCCGTGAACGTCCACGGCGCGCCCATCATTCTCTCCATGCCAAAAGACTTCAATGCGATACGTGTGTGTCACTAGCTTCCCCCTGGCTGTAGGTCGATGGCAGTGGCGCAACACCACAAAATGTGCCATAAACTCAACCATCATACTACACGGGTAGGGGTTGTCAAGCTTACAGCAAACTGCGACTTTTTCAACAAAATCACGTACCAATATATGATTCGCTTTTCTCCGAATCATTTCTGTGCTACAATGGACACATAGACAGAGTACAGTTCGGCCAACGTAAATCTAAATCACCGTAAGCGTATAAGGAGGTAACAATGAGTTTGCTTGATCAAGTCAAAGACCAGATGGGCGGCTTCGAGCAGTTGGTCGCCAAGATCCCCGGCTACAAGGGTTACAAGGAAAAAGAGTTGCGCCGTGAGGCCGACAAATTGCTCCGCGATCATATCGTCAACCGGATGCGCACCGTCAAAGCCCAACTTGACGGCCTGCAACAAGACCTCATCGGCTCAGGGAAGTTCGATCTACTCGACGAGACCGGCAGCGCCGCCACCCAGATCCAGACGTTCATCGACCGGGTCCGCACTGCGCCTTACGGTTACGGTGGGTTGTTCGATGCGGTCAAAGTCAAAGAAGCGGATTTGGACCGCGTTTATGAATTCGATAGCGCGTTAATGAGCTATGCCGACCGGATTGAAAGTGCGATCAGCAACGCGCGGGCGGGCATCGAAGGGGAAGATACGCGCGCGCTTATTCTGCTGGTGCGTGATTTGGCCCGCGAGGCCAACACGACGTTCGACGAGCGCCAGGACGTGCTGCGCGGTACTGCCAGCACCGGTGTATAACGGATAACTAAATCGGAGGTTAAGAACTATGGCTCGCGTTTTGGATTTAATCGAATACATGGATGAAGGGCGTGGCGAAATCGTCCATCGCGTCCCCGAGCGCGGCTCCGGCGACTTTCGCATCGGTAGCCAGTTGATCGTGCGTGAATCCCAGGCGGCGGTTTTCTTCCGCGACGGGAAAGCGCTGGATACCTTTGGGCCGGGGCGGCACACGATCACCACCGCCAACATTCCCGGTCTTGTGAATTTGATCGGCAAGGCCTTCTCCGGGCAAACGCCGTTCAAGGCAGAAGTGTACTTCGTCACCACACGAGAATTGACGGATATGAAGTGGGGCACGCCGCAGCCCATCACCATCCCGGACCCGATCCTGGGCATGGCGCGCGTGACCGGCTTCGGTACCTACGCTATGCAGATCACCGATCCGCAGCTCTTCGTAGCCAAGATCGTCGGCACGCAGAATCTCTACAGCACGCGCGACATTCAGGCATTCTTCCGCAGCATCATTCTCAGCAAGATGATGGACCTCATCGGCGAGATGGGCAAGTCGATCATCCAAATGGCGGCCTTCGTCGAAGAGTTAGGAGCCGGGGTGCGCGCCAAGGCGCAGGAAGAATTCGCGGCGCGGGGTGTCACGCTCAACTCGTTCTACGTGGAATCCATCTCCCCCACCGAAGAGACGGCCAAAGCGATTGATGCTCGCGCTGCTATGGGCGCGATCGGCGATATGGGCGCTTATATGCAGTACCAGGGTGCGCAGGCGATGCGTGAGGCCGCCCAGAATCAGGGGGCTGCCGGCTCGGGCGTTGGACTGGGCGCCGGGGTTGGACTCGGCGCAGCGATGGGCCAAATGCTGGGACAGGCTGCCGCACCGCATCAGGCCGCCCCGGCTGTCGCGCCACCGCCGATCCCGCAGGCCGTCACATTCTACATCGCCATCGGCGGGCAGCAACAGGGTCCCTTCGATATGGCGACGTTGCAAAAGTACGTCCAGTCCGGCCAACTGACCCGTGACACGCTGGTCTGGAAGGCCGGTATGGCGAACTGGGCCAAGGCAAGCGAGGTCTCTGACCTGACCAGCCTGTTCGGCGCGACCCCACCGCCACTGCCGTAACCTGCTGATACGAAAAGTGGGACGCACTTTCCTGGGTGCGTCCCACTTTTTATGCGAACGGTAAATTATTCTTCCGCTGCGATCCCCAACGCCGCATACAATTGCGCCAACGTTTCCTGGGGCAGGTTAGGCCGGCGCCCTTCCTTCCGCAGCCAGCGCTTCAACTCCGACGTGCGGAACACCGGCAGGGGCGGATTTTCGACCTCAAGCACCACGTCAGGATGCACGAAGAGGATCACGGCGCGCAGCGGAATCTCCACGCCTTCGGGCAGCCGCTTGCGCAAGAAGCGGCGCAGGTCATCCAGTTCTACCTGCGCCATCTGCTCTGGACGTCCCAACCCTTCTTGACCGGCAAAGCGTTTGAGCGCCCCCATTTTCTCTTGCTGTTTCCATTTGCCATTCGCATACGTGATGCGCCCGCCCTGCGAGCGGACGAAGATCACCGTCAGACCACCCCCATCCACCAACACAAAGGGGGCAGGGGTTTTGTATACCAGCAACGTGAAGCTGTTTTCCAGCCCCTTCAAGGCTTCGGGCACTCTCTTATGATGCGCCAACGGTCCCACGTAACGTCCAACAAAGTAAGTGCCAATGAGCGAAGCCAGTAAACCTACCCACACGATAATTGACGCGATCCAGAACCATTCCGGTTTCCAGAACATGAGCACTATCCCACCAACTCCGAATCCGAACCCCACCAATGGGGCAATCTCGCCCATACGGGTGCGCGTCTTTACCTGCGATTCATTGATAATCAAACGCATCGTTCCTCCAAGATAGTCTGATGGTCGTTAGTCGAGTAGTCGTTAGTCAAGTAGTCGTTAGTCGAGTAGTCGTTAGTCGAGTAGTCGTTAGTCGAGTCGTTGTTAGTTGAGTCGACGTTAGGTTTATTTCTGTGTACTGCCGTTCCAACGGGATAGGACCAGGCAGGCGTTTTGGCCTCCGAAGCCAAAAGCATTTTTTAGCGCGATGCGCGTGCGCATCGCGCGGGGTTTCCAGGGCACGTAATCGAGATCGCAGTCCGGGTCGGGTTCGTCGAGGTTCAAGGTGGGCAAGATCAGCCCTTCCTCGAACATTTTGAACGTCAGGATGGTCTCGATGGCGCCAGCCGCGCCCATCGTGTGTCCAAAGACGGATTTGTTGGAGCTGATCGCCAGTTTGTAGGCGTGGTCGCCGAAGACTTTCTTCAGCGCGAAGGTCTCGACGACATCATTCAAGGGGGTAGACGTGCCGTGTGCGTTGACATAATCCACGTCCTCCGGCGCGACGCCCGCATCCTGCAGCGCCCATGTCATCGCCCGGCGCACCCCGCGCGCCTCCGGCTCGGGCTGCGCGATGTGATACGCATCCGACGCGGACGCATAACCAAGCACTTCACCGTAAATGTGCGCGCCACGTGCGAGTGCGTGCTCCAGCCGTTCCAAAATCAGGACGCCCGCGCCTTCGGCGATCACAAAACCGTCGCGGTCTTTGTCGAAGGGACGGCTGGCGCGCTCCGGCTCGTCGTTGCGCCGCGAAAGCGCCCCCATCACCGCGAATCCGATGACCGAAGCATCCACGATTAAGCCCTCTGTGCCGCCAGCGATGACCATGTCGGCCCACCCATGGCGGATGAGATTAGTCCCCTCGCCAATCGCTTGTGATCCCGTGGCGCACGCAGCGACCGGCGTGGTGATTGGCCCTTGCGCGCCCGCCAGCAGGCTGACGTGATATGAGGGCATGTTCGGCAGCGAAGCCGCCAGCGCAAAGGGATTCACGCCGACCAACCCCTGGCGCCACAGCTTGGCCGAGTGCTCCAGCGCCACTTCCAGCCCGCCCATCCCCACGCCGATGACCGTGCCAACCCGCTCGGGGTCCGGCAAGGGCGGAGAGAGCTGCGCGTCCGCCAGTGCCTCCTGCGCCGCGGCGAACGCGAACAGTGAACAACGCGCCATCCGGCGCGCCTCTTTGCGCGGCAGATAACGTTCCGGCTCGAAATTCTTGATCTCGCCGGCGATGCGCACCGGCCAACCCGTTGTATCGCAGCGTTCAATGGGTGAAATGCCGGACTTCCCGGCAAGCGCGCTCTCCCACGTTTCGCGCACGGACAACCCAACCGGCGTGATCGCGCCCATGCCGGTGACGACGACGCGCACCCGATCAGTCATGAGACACCTGCCGGCGCGCTTCCAGGCCCGCCTTAATGGTGGGGATGATTTGCGCGGCCACCGCTTCCCGCCCACGGCGAATGGCGCTCTTGATCGCTTTGGCATTGGAGCGCCCATGCCCCACAATCACCACACCATCCACGCCCAAAAGCAGCCCACCGCCGACTTCGGCATAATCCAGGCGTTTGGTCATTTTCTTCAAACCCGGCCAGAGACAGAGCAACCCCGGCAGCGCCACAACCAAAGCCGGAACCAGCAAGACTAACCCCACCTTCGACAGCGTGCGCCCCAACACGTCGTGCTTGACCATCATTTTGATGAACGAGGCCACCGCCTCCGCCGTCTTGATGTGGATATTGCCCGTGAAGCCGTCGGTGACGATGACATCGGCGTAGCCCTTGACCGCTTCCTTCGGCTCGACGTTGCCGACGAAGTTGAAGCCGCTCTGCGAAAACAGCGCGAACGTCTCCCGCAGCACCATTGTCCCTTTCTCCTCCTCCTCGCCGTTAGCCAGCAGCCCCACCCGTGGATTGGCGATGCCGAGGATTTTTTCGGCGTAAATGATGCCCATCTGCGCGAATTGCAGCAGGTACTCCGGCTTGGGATCGGCGGTCGCGCCCATGTCCAGAAAGACCGCCTTCTGTAACGTCACCGGATAGACGGTTGCCAGCGCCGGGCGGCGGATGCCGGGAATGCGGCGCAGGTCGAAAATCGCGGCGGAGAGGCAGGCAATGGTGTTCCCGGCGGAGACGAAGGCGTCGGCCTCGCCGCTCTTCACCATGCGCATCCCCACGCGAATAGACGAGTTTTCCTTCTCGCGCACGGCCTCAGAATGATCGGACATCGTGAGCACGTCCGGCGCGTGGACGATGCGGATGTTCAATCCCTGAGTGTCGTGCTTCGCCAGCTCCGCACGCGTGCGCTCTTCCGGCCCCACCAGGATGATCTCATCCGGCGAACCCTCGCGCGCCCACTCCCGCGCGGCCAGCACCGCCCCTTCTACATCCGGTCCAGGGCAAGCATCCGAACCAAAAGCATCAACAACGATACGCATAAGACCTCCAAAGAATCAAGAATCAAAGAATCAGCGAATGAGCGAATGAGCGAATAATCGAAAATCGGCAATCTAAAATCGGCAATCCAAAATCTAAAATCATCAGGCACCCCAAAACCAGGGTGGTTCTTCAGGCGGAGGAGCAGACCAACCATCACCGAAGTCGGCGCCGTTTCCCGCATCGACGGGCAGGGGCTTGCCGGAGAGCCAGCGAGCAGCGACTTCAGGCAGTTGGGCGCGCGTCCCCTGGCGGATGAGTGGATCGGGCAGCGAGTCGAGGAAGCGCCGCCCATAGCGCTTGGTCAGGACACGCTGATCCAACACCACCGCAATGCCCTGGTCGGTCGCCGTGCGGATCAACCGCCCGAAGCCCTGCGTAAAGCGCAAAATCGCTTCCGGCACCATGTACTCGTTGAACGGATCATCGTAGCCCTCGGCGCGCGCAGCGATAATCGGATCGTTGGGCACGTCGAAGGGCAACTTGGTGATCACCAAACACGAGAGCGCCTCGCCGGGCACGTCCACGCCCTCCCAGAACGAGCGCGTGCCGAGCAGCACCGCCTTCTCACCGCGCTTGAAGTTGTCGAGCAGTTGCGCGCGTGAGCTACCGCTCCCCTGCGCATAGACCGTGATACCCTCCTGCGCCAGCTTGCCAGTGATTGCCTGCGCCGTCGCCTTCAGTTGTGTGTATGAGGTGAACAGGGCCAGCGCCCGCCCCTGCGTCGCGCGGAACAGCTCAATCAGGGTTTGATCCAGGATGTGCTGATGACCGGGATTGCGCGGTTCCGGCACATCGGTGACGATGTAGAGCAGCGCGGCGGATTGGTAATCGAAAGGCGAACCGACGGCCAACTCCTCCGCCTTGTGCGCGCTCAACCGCTCTTTCATGTAGGCGAAGCTGTTTTCGACGCGCAATGTCGCCGAGGTAAGGATGACCGAGCGTTTCTTGTCGAACAAATGCTCTCGCACCAGCGCGCCCACATGCAGGGGGACGGCGTTGCATGTAAACGGATAGTTGTTCTGCGATTCCAACCAGTAGATGACATTTTCCTGTGGCGCGGTAATGAACGGCCCAAGCTGCGTATAGGCCGCCTCCAACTGCCGCTTGATGCCCAACAGCCGCGCGTGGGCCATCTCGAAGCCGGCGTTTTCGGGGGAACTCAGCTCCTCCAAACCGGCAGCCAGCAGCGTCAACCCATCCACGAGCGTGGAAAAATGCGGCTGCACCTGCGCCCACCCGCGCACTACGTCGTTCCAACCGGATTCCTGGCGCATCTTGGGCGTCAGTCGCACCCGCACGGCATAAGTGTCGTTCTGATCGACGTGCTCGTTGAGGAACGTCTCGATATCTGAAAAAAGCGTCTCCAATAAATGATCGACGCGCTCGCCGGTATCCTGAAGACGCACACAGACATCCTGCAGGCCCGCCGCCGTCTTACGGGGTTGATTTTCCGCCAGACTCAGTAACATCTCCAGCAGGCCGGTGGATGCCTGCCGCGAGTACAGCAGATCCTCGAAAACCCGGTGCAGCGTCGGCCAGCTCACCGTGTAACGCAGCGCCTCCGTCACAGCACTTTCCAAATGATGCGCCTCATCGATGACGAGTAACTCATACTCCGGCAGCACGCGATTCTGCGCAGCGATATCGGCCAGCAGCAGCGCGTGATTGACGATGAGGATGTGCGCGCCCTCGGCCTTCGCCCGCGCGCGGTAGAAAAAGCAACGGTCGCTCTCGAAGAACGGGCAATGTTCGGGGTCGCAGGCATCGTTGGCCGCCGAAATCCCGTACCAGACGGCCTGCTCCTGTCCCGTCGGCAGGAAAAGGCCATCGCCGTCGCCATCGAGCGTGTTGGGCAGCCAGAGCAGCACCTTGGCAAGCACGCGCATCTCGTCCTCGGTGACGGGGCCGCGCCGCCGCAACGCCTGGAACTGCTGGCGGCACAGGTAATGCGAGCGTCCCTTGAGCACCTGATACTTGAAGTCGTAGAGCGCCTCGGCCAGTTCGGGCAAATCCTTGTTCGCCAGTTGCTCCTGGAGATTGATTGTGTTCGTCGAAATCACCACCCGCTGGCGATTCTGCACCGCCCACTCAATCGCGGGCAGCAGATAGGCCAACGATTTCCCTGTGCCGGTGCCGGCTTCGACCATCAGATGCCGGCCGGCATTGAACGCCTGCCCGACGGCCTGAAGCATTTCTACCTGTTGCGGACGGTATTCGTACTCCGCGAACACCTTCGCCAGTGGGCCATCGTCATCGAGCAAGGCGGAAAGCGCGTCCAGATCAATCGGACGGATGTCACGGCGCGGTTCCAACGGCGCGTAGATTTCTTCTTCCTCGGCGAACAAGGGGCCGGCCGCATCACCGCCACGCTTGGAGGCTAACTGCGCGCCGATGCCGCCGCTGAATCCCTGGCGCTGGCGGACGTAGTGCGCATCGCGGAAAAAATTGATCGGCCCCCACTGGATGCGCTGCCCCAGTTGCACGATCTCCTGCAACATCTGCTGCGGCAATTGCGCGGCGCGGCCCATCAACGCGATGAAGAGCGCGTGCGCCATCACCGCGTCGTCGAGCGCCCGGTGCGTCTGTTGTGGCAAGTCAATCGCCAGCTCGCGGATAAGGTTCGCCAGACTGTAGCGCCCGGCGTGCGGCACCAAAATACCGGCAAGATCGAAAGTATCGATGAAGGGATTGCCGCGCAAGACGTTGTGCTGGCGCAGGAAGGCCAGGTCGAAGCCGATATTGTGTCCGACCACCGGATCGCGGCCCACGAATTCGGCCAGCCGGTACGTCGCCTGGCGGCCACCGGGCGCGCCTTCCACGTCCGCGTTGGTGATGCCGGTCAATTCGGTGACAAAGGGCGGGATTTTCCGCCCCGGATTGACGAATGTGGAGAAGGTCTCCAAAACTTGATCGCCCTCAAAACGCAATGCGCCGATTTCGATGATCGCATCCCGCATAGGATCGAGGCCGGTGGTTTCTAAGTCCAGAGAAACGTAGGTCTTCGCCATGTGCTCCTTTCTAAACTCAAGGAAGACATTATACAGCATAACGCGCTAGGGGGAAGAGAAGGGGCTGGATTTCGCATCCAGCCCCCACATTTGAACCCCGTAGCGCGAATTGGCAATTCGCGCTACAAACGGACTCAACGGTCGCCGTCGGGCGGTTCGACGAATTCGAAATCGCCAACATCCAAAACATCGTCCTCATCCTCATCCCAATCCACCATCACATCCTCGGGCCGAAGAAATTCGCTATCAGGGGCTATAGGCACCAAATAGTTAAAGCCGCCAGGCCCCAATTGCTGCATCAGGCGCGCCATAATTTTATCCACATTATCATACGGCCCGGCGATGAAGAACGGCTTGCCCTCCGGCCCGCCGACCGGGACTTCAACATCGACAGAATCAGGATCGGCGTCTTGCAACAGAATCGAGGCTTCGAGATAATCGCGGTGTGGACGGAAGCCAAACTGGGCCGCGTAGTCTATGCCAACTTTGACGATCTTCGCCGCGAGATTGAAGTCCACCTGGATGAGCTTTTTGCCGTTCGTTGTTTTCCGTGTTCATCCGTGTACCAAAATTGCAATATGCTTCTGCCCAGTACAAATTCTCAAAAAAAGAGAAATTTGGGGGCGAGAACAGCCGCCCCCAAACCCCCACCCTCAGGTCAACTCAAACGCGCCAACTGCTCGCGGACTTGCGCGGCTTCGGTCTCCATCGCTGCCAGATTTTCGCGCTCGCGCTGGACGACGTCCGGGCGTGCTTTCTCGGCGAAGGGGCCGGCGAGACGCTGGCGGCTGGCATTGATGCGGCCTTCCAGGTTCTCCAACGCCTTGTTCAGCCGCGCGCGCTCCGCGTCGAGGTCCACCAGCCCAGCGAGCGGCAGGTAGACGACGACATCCCCCGCCAACACCGAGGCGGACTGCGCCACTGGTTCACACGCCGTCACGATTTCCAGCGCGTCTGCATCCAGGTGCGCGAGGAACGTCAGCACCGCCCGCCGCGCTTCGATGAGCGGCGTGCTCGCGCCCGCCGCCACCGTCGCCGCGACACGCCGCCCGGCCTCGACGTTGTACTCCGAGCGCACGTTGCGGATGCCGCGGATGAGGTCCATCAGCAGCGCCATCTGCGCTTCGGCCTCGTCGTCGAGCAACGCAGGGTTCTGCATCGGCCACGGCGCGATGATGAGCGCCTCGCCCTGTTTGACGGCGGACGGCAACGCCTGCCAGAGCGCCTCGGTCACAAAGGGCATAAAGGGGTGCAACAGACGCAGCGCGCGTTCCAGCACGGTCAGTAACACGAGGCGGGGCGTGTCCTTGTCGACCGGCGCGCCGGCGTCTCCAGCGTAGAGGCGCACCTTACTCGCCTCGATGTACCAGTCGCAGAACTCGTCCCACAGGAAATCGCGCACCCGCCGCCCGGCCTCGCCGTACTGCTGCGTCTCCATCAGCGCGAAAACGTCACCGGTGAGGCGCTCCACGCGGCTGAGAATCCAGCGGTCTTCTAGCTCTAAACCTGACAGGTCGTGCAAACCTTCGGTTTGCCTAAAACCTGTCAGGTTTGAATCCTTCACGTTCATCAAGATAAACCGCGCAGCCTGCCAGATTTTGTTGGCGAAGTTGCGCGCGCCCTCCAACCGGCGCGGATCGAGGTTCATGTCGTTGCCGGGTGTGGAGGACGTGCTGAGCGTGTAACGCAGGGCGTCCGTACCGTATTCGTCAATGATGTAGAGCGGATCGTACTTCCACGCATCGGGCATGGATTTGCTGATCTTCTCGCCGCGCTCGTTGCGGATGAGGCCGTGCAGATAGACGGTATGGTACGGCGCGTGGTCGAGCAACGCCAGCGACAACATCGTCTCGCGGGCCACCCAGAAGAAGAGGATGTCGTAGCCGGTCTCGCGCATGTCGGTGGGGAAGAAGCGCTGCATGTCGGCGGTTTCGTCAGGCCAGCCGAGTGTAGAGAACGGCCACAGCCCGGAGGAGAACCACGTGTCGAGCACATCCTCGTCCTGCACGATCATGCTGCTGCCGCACTTGGGGCATTGTGTGGGATCTTCGACCGCACTCCACTGGTGATCGCAATCCTGGCAATACCACACCGGGATGCGGTGTCCCCACCACAGTTGGCGGCTGATGCACCAGTCGCGGATGTTTTCCATCCAATGGAACCACGTCTTCTCGAAGCGGTCGGGGATGATGCGCATGGTGCCATCGCGGACGACGCGGATCGCCGCTTCGGCCAGTGGCCTGGCGCGGACGAACCATTGCGTGCTGATGCGCGGCTCGATGATCGTGTCGCAGCGCTGGCAATGCCCGACGGTGTGATGATACGGCTCGACTTTCACAAGCAGACCCTCTTTCTCGAAGTCGGCCACAATCGCTTTACGGCAGGCGTAACGTTCCAGCCCCGCGTAAGGCCCGGCGTCTTCGTTCATGTGACCGGTGGGCGTCATCACGTCCACTTGCAGCAGATTATGGCGCGCGCCGATCTCGTAGTCGGTGGGATCGTGGGCCGGCGTCACCTTGACCGCCCCCGTGCCGAATTCCGGCTCGACCACCTCATCCGCCACAATGGGAATAAGGCGCCCAATCGCGGGCAAAACGGCTGTCTTGCCGATGAGTGCTTGCCAGCGCGGATCGGTGGGGTGGACGGCCACGCCGCTATCGCCGAGGATCGTCTCCGGGCGGGTGGTTGCCATCTCGATGAACGTAGTCGCGCCCTCGGCCCAGCGTCCACTGCCCCACGGGTGCTGCGGACCTGACCACGCTTCACCTACCACCGGATAACGGACGTGCCACAGGTGGCTGTCGTGCTCGGTGGGTTCGACTTCCAGGTCGGAGATCGCCGACTCGCAGCGCGGGCACCAGTTGACCATATACGGTCCGCGATAGATCAGGCCGCGCTCGTAGAGCGTGTGGAACGCGGTGCGCACGGCGCGGCTCAAGCCCGGATCGAGCGTAAAGCGCTCGCGCTCCCAATCGCAGGAGATACCGAGTTGCCGATGCTGGTCGGTGATGCGCGCGTGCGTTTTGCCCTTCCATTCCCAGCACTTCTCGATGAAGGCGGCGCGGCCCAGGTCGTGGCGTGTCAGCCCTTCCTTCGCCAACTCGCGCTCGACGACATTCTGCGTGGCAATCCCGGCGTGGTCGGAGCCGGGCAGGAAGAGCGTCTCAAAGCCGCGCATCCGGTAGTAGCGCGTCATCAGGTCTTCGATCGCCGCCGTCATCGCGTGGCCCAGATGCAGGATGCCGGTCACATTCGGCGGCGGCATGGTGATGCAGAAGCGCGCGCCGTCCTTCGTAGCCACACCTTTAGCGATGAGCGTCTCCGGCTTGAAGTAGCCCTCGGACTCCCACCAGTGATACAGACGTTGTTCATGTTCTTTCGGATTGTAGGTTTTGGATAATTCGGTCATGAGTTCCCCTCTAAAATTTTGTCAGCAGATTGAGCAGACTAAGCAGATTGGAGCAGTTTAACGACGCATGTCGGATAGAATTTCGACACCGCTCGAAGGTGTTTGCCAGGCGCGACCAATCGCTTCCGCCAGGGCGTTCAATTCATCCCAGACATCCTCAGCGTGTTCTGTGTCTAGCACCTTCACCAAAGAAGGCTCTTCCAAATTTACAGTGCATGTGTCGATCTCGGTCATAATTCATCTCTCAAATAGTGCCATTATACCCGATGATTTTGAATGGCTCAGAATCCTCGCCAGCGTTCCAGAACTTCCTTCAGTCCGGCCTCCAACGTCACTTGCGGCGTCCAGCCCATGCGCATCAGCTTGGAGGCGTCCACGTCGAAGCTGATTTCGCTGAGGATGTCCTGATCGGTGTAGCGGGTCGTCGCTGTGGGCATGAGACGTTGCACGGTGGCAGCGATGTCGTTGAGCGACGGATGTTCGGTGGCGGCATTGACCGTCTCGCCGATGAACGCCGGATCGGCCAGGCAGAGCCGCAACACGCTGGAAGCATCGCGGATGTGGATGAGCGGGCGCACCTGGTTTCCAGTGCCGTAAACCACCATCGGGCGGCGCACGCCCGCAAGATAGGCGTAGCGGTTGGCGCTGGCGTCGAAGCGCATCGCCGGCGCGTTGCCGAACGTCGTGCCCAGACGCACGATCGTCGCTTGGAGGCCGCGCTCCTCGGCTTGCCGCACTTCGTCTTCCCCTTTGCGCTTCGCCGTCGCGTAGGGGCCAATCGGACGGCAGGGATCGGTTTCCTTGAACGGGCCGCCCGGTCCGTAGACGCTGGCGGAACTGGAATAAATCAGCCGCGTCACCCCCGCACGCAGCGCGCAATCCACCACCGCCGCCGTCCCCCAGTGGTTGATCTGCTCCGTCCACTCCGGGTGATCGAAGCTCAACGGTGTGGTGACGATTGCCGCCAGGTGGAAAACGGCGATGGCATCCTGCATGGCGCGGTGCAAGTTCAGTCGGTCGAGGATGTCGCCTTCGACAAATTCATAGCGCCCTTCCACCGGCAAGTCCATCAAGCCGCTGTAGTTCTTGTGACGCAAACTGTCATAGATGCGCACCGTGACGCCCGCGAAGCGCGGATCGAGCGCGATGTCGCGAATCAGTTGCGAACCGATGTAGCCCGCGCCGCCCGTCACCAGAATCACACGTTTACTGCTCATGTTTCTTTTCCTCCTCACTCCAATCCAGATGCAAGCCACATTCCTTCTTATCCGAATCCGCCCACCGCCCGGCGCGCTCGTCCTCGCCGAGGAAGACAGGGCGCGTGCACGGCGCACATCCCACGCTGACGTAACCGCGCGCGTAAAGGGGATGCGCGGGCAAATTGTGCGCCTGCCGGTAGGCTTGCACGTCGGCCTTCGTCCAATTCAGCATCGGATGAATCTGCAACGGGCCTTTCAACGGTTGGTGCAGCACGCTCATCGCCTGCCGGTTGGCGGTCTGATCCCGCCGCACGCCCGCCACCAACACCTTCATCCGCGCCGTGATCCACTGCATCGGTTGCACCTTGTTGATGTAGCAGCACAAATCCGGGTCACGGCGATAGAGCGCCTCGCCATACTGCGCCAACAGCTCACTCTGCGTCACCGTCGGGCGCACGGTGAGGACGTTGAGCTTGAATTGCGCCTGCAACTTATCCCGAAAAGCCAGCGTCTCCGGGAAGTGAAAGCCCGTGTCAATGAAGATAATCGGCATCTGCGGGCACACCCGCGAGATGATGTGCAGCAGCGGCACGCTCTGTGTCTGGAAGGACGAACTCGTCGCCACATCTGGCGCAAACGTCTCCCAGGCCCACTGCAGAATCTCCTCGGCAGAGGCGTGCTCGAAACGCTCATTCAACTCATTCAAAACCGCAATATCCAACATTATTTAGTCCGGTAGTCCCCAGTCCGATGTCTTTAGCTATGCCAATCACAATCAAGCTGCCATTAAGAACGCCTGGACTTCTCCGTCCAAAAGCAGGCTGCCCTCCCTATCAAGCGCAGCGACGACTTCGACGCGCTGCGCGCGCGTGACGCTGACGAGGTCTTGTGACGCCGCGCGGCATTGTTCCGCCAGAGTATCGTCGCGCGTCGCCAGGCACAGCGGACCGATCTCTGCGCCGAGCGAAAGGCCGCGCTCGCTCTTGTAGCGCCGCACCGCCGTGGCAATCTCGACGAGCGTTTCGCCGAAGGCTTCGGCATCCGCGTCATCAAAGCGCGCGTCCGGCTGAGGCCACTGCGCCACGTGAATCGAGATTGCGCCCTCGCGTTCTGCGAAGAGCGCCTGGTAAATGGCCTCTGTCACGTGCGGCAGGAATGGCGCGAACAGCTTGAGCGTCGCCAGCAGGACGTGTCCGAGCGTGAAGACGGCCCCTGCATCCTCGCCATACAGACGGAGCTTCGCCATTTCAAGGTAATTATCCGCCAAATCGCGCCAGAAGAAAGTCTCGATTTCGCTTTTGGCAGCGGCGTAATCGTAGCCGTGGAACAGGTCGGTGACGCGGCGGATCAGGCGCTGGGTGCGGGCGAGGATCCAGCGGTCGGCGGGGGATAGCCCCCCCTCAGTCCCCCCCGAAGGGGGGGAGGAGGGCGGCGGCGTCAAAAACCGTTCGGCGAATCGGGCGACGTTCCACAGTTTGGTGATGAGTTTGGCGCCGATCTGGATTTTCTCCTCGCTGATGATCGAGTCCTTGCCGAAGCCGCTGCTCGATGACCAATAGCGCACGGCGTCTGCCGAATACTGTTCGAGCATCTCCATGGGCGGCATCGGCCCGCCGCCGCGACTTTTGCTGATCTTGCCCGCGCCTTCCGGCGCCAGCCCCCACCCCGAAATGCCCGCGTCGGTCCACGGCGTCGCGCCGAAGTGGTGGTGCGATTTCACAATCGTGTAAAACGCCCAGGTGCGGATGATCTCGTGAGCCTGCGGGCGCAGCGAGAAGGGGTAGACTTTGGCATAGAGTGCGGGGTTGGCGAGCCACTGCCCGACGATCTGCGGGGAGAGCGACGAGGTGGCCCAGGTGTCCATCACGTCCGTTTCCGGCGTGAAGGAAGTACTACCGCAGGCACACGGGCGAGACGGCGCGCGCGTGGTCGGGTCTACAGGCAGTTCATCGTCGCCGGCGAGGATGATCGCGCCGCAAACGTCGCAATACCAGACCGGGAAGGTCACGCCATAGTAGCGCTGGCGGGAGATGCACCAGTCCCAGTTGAGGTTTTCCACCCACTCACGGAAACGGGTTTCCATGTGATCGGGATGCCAGCGCACGTTCGCGCCGGAGGCCAGCAGCTCCTCCTTGAAGTCGAGCACGCGGACGAACCATTGCGGCGTGACGATGTACTCCACCGGCGTGTCGCACCGCTCGTGGACGCGCACGGATTGCGCCAGCGGGCGTTCGCCCAGGAGCAGGCCGCGCTCCACCAGCGCCGCCACAATCTTCCGCCTGGCTTCGCGCGAGGGCAGCCCGGCGAAGTCGCCCGCCAGGTCGGTCATCCGCCCGGCGCGGTCCAGCGCCACGCGCAGCGGCAGGTGGTGCGTGTACCACCAGGCCACGTCCGCCGCATCGCCGAAGGTGCAGCACATCACCGCGCCCGTGCCCTTCTGCGGGTCGGCGCCGGGATCGGTCAGAATGGGCACCCACTGGTCAAAGTACGGCACGCGCGCCTGCTTGCCGACCAGCGCCGCGTAACGCGCATCCTCCGGGTGAACGAAGATCGCCACGCACGCGGGCAGCAGTTCCGGGCGGGTGGTGGCAATTTCCAGCACGCCGCCGTCCTCCAGCGCGAAGGCCAGCGTGTAGAAGGTGCTTTCGCGGTCGAGGTCGTTCAGTTCAGCCTGGGCAATCGCGGTCTGGCACTCCGGGCACCAGATCGCGGGTGCTTCCTTGCGGTAGGCCAGCCCCTTGCGGTAAAGGTCGAGGAACGAAAACTGCGAGATGCGCCGCGATTCTGCGTCAATGGTGCGGTAGGTGTAGCGCCAGTCAATCGAAAGGCCGAGCCGCTGCCAGAGCGCCTGGTAGTCCTGCTCCGCCTGCTCACTGACCGCCAGACACCGCTCGATGAACGCCTCACGCCCCACCTCGACGGCGCGGATGCCCTCCCATTTTTCGACGAGGCGCTCCGTGGGCAGGCCGTTGTCGTCGTAACCCATCGGGTAGAAGACGTTGTAGCCGTTCATCCGCCAGAAGCGCGCCATGAAGTCGGCGTGGCTGTACGAGTAGACGTGCCCCAGGTGCAAATGACCGGAAACCGTCGGCGGCGGCGTGTCAATCGAGTAAACCGGGCGTGTGTCGTCGTCCACGTCGAAATGATACAC
>JAIOAS010000061.1 GCA_019873725.1 Chloroflexota bacterium
TCAACTATGTGCTGAGCCGTCCCAAGTACACAATGTGCTGAGCCGTTCTCAAGAGTAACTGTCAACTATGTGCTGAGACTTTTAAAGTACACTATGTCCTGAGACTAACCAAGTAAAGCGTAAAACGTAAAGCGTAAAAACGTAATGGGAGGTGAAGGATGATGGAAAAGCCAGCGAGTTTTGAGGAGTGGGAAGGAACGGTGCCAGAAACGATCCGGGACGATTCCTTGTGGAAGATGAAGGCTTATCGGCTGGCGCTGTTCCTGGCCGATATGGGATGGTACGACACGCTCAAACTGATGGGGAATCGCTGTACACTTGAACTTGCGGACCAATTGTACCGCTCCCTCGGCTCTGTGGGGGCTAACCTGGCCGAGGGCTATTCGCGCGGCACGGGCAAGGATCGCGCCCGCTTTTACGAATATGCCCTGGGTTCAGCGCGTGAGAGCCGCGACTGGTACTACAAGGGTCGGCACATCCTGGGGGAAACGGTAGTGCACCACCGTCTGGCCCTGCTCTCGGAAGTGATCCGCCTGCTCTTGACCATGGTCCCTCAACAGCGAGGCAGCACACTCCGCGAACAACCCACTGCCTATCAAACCGACCTGGACACTTCTGAACCCAACCTCACCGACGAACCCAATCTATCCGCCCTTTTGCAAAACATCCCATACTAACCCTTACGCTTTACGTCTTACGCTTTACGTCTTACGCTTTACGTTTTACGTTTTACGTCTTACGTCTTACGTTTTACTCGGAGGTCCCTATGTCACCCATTCGCATCCTCATCGCCGATGACCACCGCCTCTTCCGCCAGGGATTGCGCCAGATTTGCGAAACCCTGGGGCGGTTTGAAGTGGTAGGCGAAGCCGAGAACGGTCAGGAAGCCGTGGAACTGACGCGCCGACTAAAGCCCGACGTCGTCCTGATGGACATCCAGATGCCGGTGCTGGACGGCGTGGAGGCCACCCACCTCATCACCGCCGACAATCCTGCCGTGCGGGTGATCATCCTCACGATGTACAAGCAGGACCAGTATGTCTTTGAGGCGATCAAGGCCGGGGCGCGGGGGTATCTGCTCAAGGACATTGACGAGCGGGAATTGGTGGATGCTGTGCGGGCCGTCCATCGCGGTGAGGCGCTGATTGACCCCGGCCTGGCGACCCGGTTGCTGGACGAGTTCCGCCGCCTGAGCCAGATTGCGGCGAGCGTGGGCGAGGCGGAGCCACTGACTCCCGGCGAAATGGACGTGCTGCGCATGGTTGCCCAGGGCGCGGACAACAAGACCATCGCCGACCGGCTGGGACTTTCCGAAAAGACGGTCGCCAACCGGTTGAGCGAAATCTACCAGAAACTCCACGTCGCCAGTCGTACCCAGGCCGCGCTCGTAGCCCTCCGCCGTGGCTGGGCGAGGCTGGATGACGATACGAACGTAAAACGTAATGCGTAAAACGTAATGCGTAATTTACGTTTTAGTTCTACGCCCAGGAAAAAGTACCCTCCTCCGCGAGGGTATTTTTTCTTTTGCAGACAGGAACACTGCCCCTTGCGGACCGACATTGGCCGGTGGTACGATAAATGTGGTTCACCATCATCTGTCGTGTCGTCAGCGAGGAGCACCATGCAGCAGTCCATCCGGGTTGCCATCGTGGATCAAGATGCCGTTTGTCGGCAAATGAGCGCGTTGCTGGAGAGTGTGGGAGGCTTCACCGTCGTGGGCGAGGCATCCGACGCAGACAGAGCGCTTGCCCTGATGCGCGACAGTCGGCCCGACGTGCTCCTGCTGAGCCTGGAAGCCTTAGGCTCCAACGGGCCAGAGGCAGTGGCGCAGGTACACACCCTTTCGCCCGGCACGCAGGTCATCGTGTGGAACGAATCGGGGCAGGAAACCATGGTACTGGAAACATTCCGGCAGGGCGCACTGGGGCACCTGGTACGAGGTCAGGCCGGGCCGGAGGAGATCGCCCGTGCCATCCGCGCCGTCCACCGGGGCGAAGCCGTCCTCAGCCCGGCCCTCGCCGGCCGCATCCTGGACGAGGTAGTGCAGGGGTTAAGAGAGAGATAACCACTTACGTTTTACGCTTTACGTTTTACGTTTTACGCTTTACCCTTTCGGAGATGTGCAATGAAAAGCAAATATCCCAAATATGGAGGTGCAAAATGAAACGACAACGCTTTCTAATCAGCCTTCTGGCAGTGTTACTGGGCATTACCCTGACGACGGGCCTGACCCGGGCGCAGGGGCCGGAACCGCCGACGCCCGGCAGCGAGGTCGGGGTGGAGGGGGAGGTCGGCTCGATGGCAGCGGTAGACGCCAGAATCCCCATCCAGGGGCGGCTGACCGATGCCAGCGGCAATCCCGTCGCCAACGGCAATTACAGCATCACCGCCAGCATCTACAGCGTGTCCAGTGGTGGGACGGCGCTCTGCTCCAAGACCCAGAGCGCAAATGTGTCCGGCGGGCTGTTCAATATGACTGTAGACAACTGCACGGCCAGCCACATCAATGGGCAGCAACTCTACCTGGGCATCAGGGTGAGCAGCGACGCCGAAATGACCCCGCGCCAGCCCATCTACCCCGTCCCCTATGCCTTCAGCCTGCGGCCGGGGGCGGTCATCAGCGATACGATGAGCGGTACTCCGCTGAATGTATACAATCACGGCAGCGGCTGGGGATTGGACGTTTACAGCGCCGGTCATGATGCTGTGCATGGCCGCACGGGTTCATCCGACCATGCTGGGGTAGCTGGTGTAAGTTGGGGTAGCGGCATTGGAGTATATGGTGAAAGCAATACCGGCGTTGCCATCAAAGCCGCCGGCACCGGCATCATCCAGAGCACGGCCAAGTCCTACCTATGGATCAGCGGAAACGCCCTCCAGAAAGCCAATTCTGCCGACACCACGCTCTTTGTCTACGATCTATATGGTGGGTATCAGGTCAAAGGCGGTTCAGATTGGGTCAACAACAAAACCGTCTTGGTGCCGGTGACCGTTCCCGGACAACTTTACGGCCAAAATATCACCGTCACCGGCCTGGACCTGTACTACAGAACATCGGATGATTTGACCGGCATCGTGGTCAGTGCGATGCGGTTGCAGAATGGGGTCGGAGCAGGTAACCAGATCTTTTGGGACGACACAGATTACGTTTGCCCAGCCCCGGCCCAGTGTACCAAGCACTGGGACCTGACCACAAACAACGTGCTCAGCGACCAGCGCGGAGTTCTCTACATCGCCTTTCAATTGTGCTTTGCCAGCGAGAGCGCTTATGTTCAAATCGGCGGCGTGCGGTTAACTCTGGAGCACGATTAGCAGGGGGTGCATGATGAGACGAGTCGTCATTCTCCTGGCTCTGGTCGTCGTGCTCTTGCTGGCCGGCCGCGCCCTGGCAATGGAATCCGAGCACTATCGGTTGGACTGGTTCACACCACTGACCACCAATGGTGGCGGGCCGGCCAGTTCGGCCCACTACGCCGTCAACTTCACCGTTGGCCAGTCGGTCATCGGCAAGGCTTCCGGCACGAATTACGGCGGCTGCCTGGGCTACTGGTGCGGCGCGGCGGGGCAGTACCGCATTTACCTGCCGCTGGTGCTGCGGAATTTTTAGCCCTCACCTACCCCCAACCCCCTCCCTCTCCCAGGTTTGGGAGAGGGAGGGGGCGAAGGGGGAGGGTGAGGGGAGGAGGTCACAATGCAAACCAAGCGCCTTCCCGCCATCCTGATCCTTGCTCTTTCCCTGACCCTGGCCTGCAACCTGTTCACCGTCCCTACCCCGGCTGCGCCGGCGGCGGGCGAAACGTTCGCGCCGACTACAATTGCCACTTCACCTCCATCTCCAGGTGAGGCCACGGTCACCGCCGCCGACAACGTCTACTACGTCGCTCCAAACGGCGACAACGCCAACCCCGGCACCCGTGACCAGCCCTGGGCCACCCCCGGCTACGGCTCGCGGCAACTCGCCCCCGGCGATACGCTGGTCATTCTCGGCGGCCGCTACACCCTCAGCGAGTACGACGCCGACATCATCACCCCGCCCTCCGGCACCGCCGACGCCTGGATCACCATCACCGGCGAGCCGGGCCACCGCCCCGTCCTGGCCGGCCGCGATAACCTCCTCACCGCCATCAACCTGGCCGGCGTCCAGTATGTCCGCATCCAGAACCTGGAGATCACCCACGACGACACCGCATCCGGCGAGGCGCTCTGGTTCCGCGACGGGCTGGAAATCCTGGGCGCGCCCTCCGCCCACATCGTCCTCCAGGACCTCTACATCCACCACGTAGACGAATTCGGGATGAATATCCAGGACGTGGAGGAGCTGCAAGTCCTCAACTGCCGCATCGAGTACGCCGGTTTCGGTGCGCTGGGCGGGCCGGCCGGGGAGCACGGCGGCTGGCGCAACGTGGTCATCCACGGCGCCTCCCTCTCCTGGAGCGGCCACTACTACCAGGGCGGCGACGGCTCGACCCGTCCCTACGACCGCCCCGACGGCTTCGGCATCGAGCCTTCGCAGGGGCCGATCCTGATTGAGGACACCGTCGCCGAACACAACTACGGCGATGGGCTGGACTCCAAAGCGGCCAACACCACCATCCGCCGCTGTGTTGTCGCCAACAACGCCTGCGACGGGGTGAAACTGTGGGGAGAGAACAGCCGCATCGAGAACACCCTCATCTACGGCCGCGGTGACGGCAATGCGGAGGTCACCCCGTGGGCGGCCATCGTGATTGACGCAGAGCAGGCCGGCGCCCGCTTTGAGATCGTCAACGTCACCGTGGACGATTACCTGGGGCAGAACTACCTGATGTATATCCAGTACGACAACCCCGTGCCGGTGCAGGTGACGGTGCGCAACACCGTTTTCAGCGGGCGCGGGTCGGAGTGCCCCATCTACATCCAGGACAACAGCAGCCTGGTGGCCGACCATAATCTCTTCTACCTGCCGCAGAACGAGACCCTCCTGATCCACGGCGAGACGACCTACACCTGCGGGAACATCGGTTCGCTGGGGGAGGGCAACTTCTGCGGCGACCCGCGCTTCGTCCGCCCGGCCTGGGGGGAGACGGGCGACTATCACCTGCAGGCGGGGAGTCCGGCGATAGACGCCGGCAGTACCGAGGCCGCGCCGCCGGTGGACCTGGAGAACCGTCCCCGCGACGCCCGGCCCGACATCGGCGCGTACGAGTACTGGCAGGCATCGTCTTGGGTGTACCTGCCGCTGGTCGGACGATTTGTTATCACAAAGGAATCTTAAAAACTTCGCCTCCTGCGTGTCCTTGATGATAAAGATAAAATTGGAGGTGCAAGATGAAAAAGCAGCGGATTCTTTCAGTCGGTTTGACGGTGATTCTCCCTCTGCTTCTTATCATAGGAGTCATTGAGGCACAGGGGAGCGGGCCCGTCGGCGTTCGTCATGCGGATTGGAAGCCACTCGTCCCCCTCAACGGACTGCTGGTAACCTTCCCTGGCGACTTTGTATCTGAGCTGGGCGGCACAGATTGGGATCCCGCCGACACGACTACTCAAGCCGGTGATGTGAACAGCGATCAGGTATGGATCTTTCGCAGCACAGACATCCCTTCGGGCACATGGACTTTCAAAGCAACCGTGGGTGGAACATGGGATGAGACCTACGGTGCGGGTGGGCAGCCCAATGGCCCCAGCATCGCCTTTACCGCAACGGCTGGCGTGACGGTCAGCCTGTACTATGACCGGCGCGATCATTACGTGACCAGCCGCCCCGACACGCGTATCCCCGTCATCGCAGGTGATTTCTTGAGCGAGATGGGTGGCGTGGATTGGGACCCTGCCAACCTGACCGGCTGGCTCAAGGACAAAGACGGCGACAGGGTCTATACCTGGCTGGCACACAATGTCCCCGGCGGGCGCTGGTACTACAAAGTTGCGCTCAACGAGAGTATGGCCGAAAACTATGGCGCCGGCGGCGTACCCGGTGGAAGCAGTATGGTCCTCAACGTGCCGGCCGGCGGCGCGGACGTCCTGTTTGAGTACAACGACAACACGCATCTTGTGAGTGCCCGGGTGCTGGTACACGGCCTGGGCTTTGCTCCGGCGGTGATCTTTGAGGAGATGCCCAACAACGTCCAGGCCGTGGGCATAGGTGACCTGGATCACGACGGCCGGCTCGATATCGTTTCCGGCGACGCAGGCAGCAAGAACATCATTGCCTGGCGCAATGATGGCACACCTTTCGACGGAAATTGGAGCGGTAACGTCATCGGCGCAGCGATGGGAGCGGTGGAAGGACTTGCCCTGGCCGATCTGGACCGTGACGGCGATCTGGATGCGATATCCGTGGACGATGCGGGCTATCTGACCCTTTATCAGAATAACGGCACGCCCTTTGAGGGGACATGGTCAACCACGCAAAAGAGCGGGGCTTATCCACTATATTCCATCCTGACAGCAGACCTGGACAAAGACGGATGGATTGACCTGCTAACAGGTGGGCATCCCAGTTACCTTTACGAGTTGTTGGGATGGCGCAACACCGGCGATCCGTTCAATCCAGGCGCCTGGAGCGCGTCAAACATAGGCCAGCCGTCCTCTGTTTATGCCCTGGCCGCTGCCGATATTGACTATGACGGCGATATTGACCTGGCGGCAGGCGGCGTCAGCCAGGACATCACCATCTGGGAAAACGATGGCTCTCCCTTCAATGATGTTTGGGTCCACAACAATGTGGGTTCAGCCAGCAACAACATCCATGCGCTGGCGCTCAACGATATAGACCGGGATGGCGACCTGGATATCGTCTCGGCCAGCGAGACCGATGCAGGCGAAAGTGCCGTGCAACTATGGCTCAACGACCGGCACGACCCCGGCAGCGACTATGATCCCTTCACGGGTACCTGGACGAAACGCGACATCGGCGCAACCGATCGTTTCGGTTACGGCGTCGCAATACTGGACATAGACCGGGATGGCGATGTGGACATCATAGCCGCGTTGAACACTGGCGAGGGCAACCTGAGTGGTTGGGCCAACGATGAATACGGCACAGTCTGGAAAGCCTGCTCCCTGGACGGAAGCGATCAGACCCTGCTGGCGCTGGCCGCCGCAGATCTGGATGGTGACGGTGACGCCGACCTGGTCGGTGGCTCCGACGCGCACAAACTGCTTGGATGGGAGAATCTGAACCTGGCCGATGAGTGGGGTAACTGGACCGAATATCCGTCGCCGAACACGGAGAAACCCTTTGCCGGTTTGGCCACGGGCGACTTTAATGGCGATAGTTGGACGGATATTGCCGCCGCCCGGCCAGATGGCGGCATCTATCTCTGGCGATACGATGTAATCAGTCATTGGATCGAATTGCCCGCTTCGCCGCTGGTGCTGACCAATGTTGTGGATGTAGCCGTTGGTCAAATCATGACCGGAACGGGGAATGAGAACAATCAAGACCTGGTGGCGGCAAGCGATGGCTATGGGCTGCGCGCCTGGTTCGTTTCAGAACGTGGCACGGTCTGGGACCCTGCCAGCACCGGCCTCCCCACCAGCGGCAAATATACAGCAATCACTTTAGGCGATGTCAACCGCGACGGCAATCTGGACATCATCGCTGCCGGCGGCAGTGGCATCCGCTACTATCGCAACAATGGATGGAGTTGGGTCGCAGGCACAGCGGTAACAACCACGGATGTATATTCCGCCGTCGTCGTGGCGGACATCAACCACGATGCCTATCTCGATGTGATGGGAACGGCGAAGAGCGGTGAGATTCTGATTTGGCTGGGCAACGGCGGAACAGCGTGGGACTGGATCGGCAGGATCGGCGAATTGACATTCAGCGCGCTGGCTGTCGGCGATCTGAACCGGGATGGAAACCCGGATCTGGCCGCTGCATCTCCAGAAAAAGGCTGTATGCTCTGGTTCGGCAATGGTACCGGCAAATTTGGGACAGCCAAGGCACCCGAGTGTCCGGATGGCATTCGCGCCATCGCGCTGAACGACTACGACCTGGATGGCGACTTGGATTGGAGCGTGGCCGGTTTCAAAGGCATAACGCTCTACCGTCAGCAGGTCGATGGTAGCTGGTTGGAAAGTGGCGAGAATTTGCCCCAAGGTGAATCCAACTATCGGGATGCATCGTTTGCCCACATTGATCACGACGGCGCACTGGATTTGATCGCCAGCGAAGACGCCAGCGGCATGTACGTCTGGACGGCGCGCGAACCGCCGCCAGGCTTTAGCAACTTTCAACCCGGTTATCCGCAGCGCTGGCTCACCACGCAGACGCCGCTTTGCAGCGTGGAAGCGACCGACATCGGCTCAGGCCTGGATGTGGAAGGCGGCGCCTGGTATCAATACTCGACCGACAACGGCAGCACCTGGAGCGCCTGGCAAAACGCCATCATCACCGGCACGAACGTCGTAAGCGGCACGCATGGCCCGGTGCAACTATGGGCCACGCCCACCTTCACCGAATCCACCAACACCCAAAGCCGCAATAAGATTCGCTTCCGAATGTATGATATGGCCGGCAATCTGGGCATCAGCCCGGACTATGGCGTCTGGGTGGATACGGTGGCGCCCAATAATCCCATTCAGATTTACTCTACCGATCACACCGAAGGAAGTTTTAGCAACGACACATCTCTCACATTCCAATGGAGCGGAGGAACGGATGCGACAAGTGGCGTGATCGGGTACTATTGGAGATTGACCAACTCTATGACAAACACGGAGACGCCGCACCTGATGGGCCATGCCTATGTGCAAGGTGTGACATTGTACGCCGGGGAGGGCACCTGGTATTTCCACCTGGCTACGCAGGATTTCGCCGGCAACTGGGCTGCTCAGGCACGGCGCGGACCGTACTGGATTGATACTTCGCTGCCCACCACGCCGACGCTGTTGTGGTCCAGCCAGGTCACCAACACGTGGTCTAACAATGATGTCATCTCCGTGACCATGGGCGACCACGATAACTTTGGTATCGCCGGCTATTCCTTTAACTGGTCTCAGGCTCCGCTGGGCTGGGTAGATGAAACTGCTGATACCACTTCCAATATGGCTGTCAGCGGCCACCTGGACGATGGCCGGTGGTATCTCCACGCCCGGTCAGTTGACCTGGCGGGGAATATCAGCGAAATCGCGCACTTTGGGCCGTTTGGCGTGGATGTCAGCCCACCATCTGGCTGCTCCATTTCTTCACCCTCGCTGGTTAACAACACCTCCTTCCCGGTGAGCTGGTATTGTCAGGACACCTGCAGCGGTGTCCAGGGTTATGATGTTCAGGTGCGTCGGCGCATCACCGAGACGTGGACGAACTGGCAAACCTGGCAGACCCTCACGATGACAACTTACACCCATTACACAGGCGCAGAGCACCTGCGTACCTATCAGTTCCGTGCCCGCGCCCACGACGTTGCAGGCAACGTGACCGGCTACTTTACTTCCACCGAAACATTGGTCCAATTGTCTCCTTCCATTGCCAGCTATACACCCAACACCGGCTTTGCCAGCGCGGGGCGGAATGTTTCACCCACGCTGCAAGTGGTCCCCGGCACGATGGTGGCGATCACCGGCACTGCCTTCGCGCCCACAGCGACTGTTTACTTCCGCGGCGTGGCGATGGAACCAACAACCAGCCAGGTCGTCAACGAAAACCTGATCCACGCGGTCGTCGGCATCGGTACACCCACCGGCAGCGGCCAGATGTGCGTGCGCACCAGGTTCGGTCAGGACTGCGAACCATTTGAAGTAGTGGGCCAGCCCTTCCCGGTGCGCTGGGGACTGGGCTTCAATAACTTCTCCACATCCAGCAATGATATGACATGGAGGATCTTTGAGAAAGCTTTCGGCAAATGTGAAGTCAATTTCTGCCTGATTCCCAATCCGTTCACCGGCCTCCCCTTGCCGTGCGAATGGTGTCCTTCTGATGACCTGCTGATCCCTCGCTGGGATGCCGACGTATTTTTCCGCGCGTCGCGCACCATTGCCGAAAACGGCGATTGTTACGGCTTCAGCTATCTCACGATGGATTTCTACAAAGGTGTCAAATCTCCAGGTGATTTCGCCGCCGGCGCGGACATTCCTGCCAGCCTTCGCCGGGAAACACCCAATCTGATAGATGAAATTCGCGCACGGCATTGGCGGCAGCTCTCCATGGAAGCTTTAGCCGCTGAACTGGATGCGATTGCCTTCTACGAAATGTATGGTCCGATGGCCATGCTGGATACCAGAATGTCATATCTTAACCCGCCATCGGCAATCCTGTGCATGCAGCGCGGTTTACACGGCCACTGCATTGTTCCATACGATGTAAACAGGGAGCCGACAACAGCCTATATTCACGTCTACGACAACAATTTCTCTTACATCGTTGACCATGATCTTGCCGTTGGACGGGTCATCACAGTTGGAGCAACTTCCTGGGAGTACCCCGATTGGGGCGGCAACATCTGGGGTAATTACTACATTTTACTTCCCTATAGCATTGTGGCTGGGCCGCACCACTTGCCCACCGACATCCTGGGACTGGATATCATCTTCGGCAGCAGCGCCGGACACTCGCGTGTGCAAGACGCCCAGGATCGCATGATCGGCTATGATGAGAGCGGTCAGTTCACCCAGACCATTCCCATCAGCGACGCCATGCGCATCATCCCCTTTATGGATGGGACACCGCCGTTCGAGGGCTATTACCTGCCCAGGCCAGGCGACTATACCATCCACGTCAGCGGCACAGCCGGCGGAACGTACAGCATGACCCTCTTTGGTGATGGAGGGACAGGTCTCTCTCTCCAAGATGTATCGCTGGAGCCAACCACCCGCGATGCCATAGACTTTGGGCAACATTCAGCGACCGGCGAGAGCTTCTTTGCCCTGATAACCAGCGACACCGGCAAGCCGATCACGCTCACGTTGCTGCGCCAGGTCAACAACGGCAACGGAGAACGTTCATTCGCTCTGCAAGACCTGGAGCTCGGCAGCGGTTCGCCTCTGACGCTGACCACTGCCAATGGCGCTCGTTCGCTCATCATCGGCGGCGGCCTGGGCAATGACTACGACCTGTGCCTCCACAGCGTGGGAGCCGGCCTGGCCCCCTCCGAGTTTTGCTGGTCGGACATCCACCTGACCGCAGGCGACCGCCATATCCTCACACCTCAGGATTGGGAACACCTGAATGTCACGCAGGTACGGCTGGACATTGACCATGGCAACGATGACACCATTGATGAGACGCGCTGGCTGGAAGGGCATGGCCTGGCGCTATCCATGTCCATCACGCCAACCATCGTCCGCTCCGGCAACCTGTTGACCTACACGCTGGGCTACACCGTTACAGGTTCTGAAATGGCGCCCGGCGCCGTGCTGACGGCTACACTACCGCACAGTGTAACGTTTATCAGCGCTACAGCGGGAGCGACGCCCGCAGGAAATGTGTTAACCTGGTCACTGGGCGATCTGGCCCCTTCGACCACCGGTCAGGTAACCTTCACCGTACAGGTTAACCCTGTCCCTGATGATGTCATCATCGGGAATCTGGCTTACCTGCGGGATACCAGCGGCCGCTGGGCCATGGTCTGCGGGGCCGCAGTCGGGCCAGAATTCGGGCGCAGAAAGCTCTATCTGCCCCTCATCCTGAAACAGTAAAATTCATACGCGTAAGCGCCCCGCGACATGCCACGCCCACCCATCTTCAGCGCCGGGTGGGCGTGGTTAACCGTGCTGCTCTACCGGTCTCCGCCCCTGCGGCTGGGCGCCTGGCTTTGCACCGCACCTATGGTATGATGAAGACATTCCCAAATGAAGGCAAGGTAAGAAAACGCATGACGATCATTGACCATCTCCTCGAACACATTGCCCCCCGCGCCGTCGCCGCGCGACCGGTAGACGTGCGTATCGGCGCCCATTGGACCGCCGTGGCGGTTGAGCTTGGCGGTCAAGTGCGCGGTGGGCTGTCATCCACGCTGGGTGGTGGTGGGGATGACCACCATCACGGGAAGGGCGCGCCCGTCAAAGATGCAGGGCGCTTGCTGACGTACAGTGCGGCGCAGTTGGCGGCGCTGGCAAATTCGGAGAGTCTGCCGGAAACAAGCGTGGGCTTTGCGACGATCAACGCGCTGCTGGAGGTGGACGAGAGTGCCTGTGTCGAAGTCAACGCGGCGGACATCATCGCCGAGCGTGGCGCGGGGCGGAACATCGCCGTCGTTGGGCATTTCCCGTTCATCCCGCACCTGCGCGGGATTGCCCAAAATCTGTGGGTGCTCGAATTGCGTCCCCGTGAGGGTGATCTGCCCGCCAGCATGGCCGCCGAGCTGCTGCCGCAAGCAGACGTGGTCGCCTTGACGGGCACATCGCTGCTGAACCACACCTTTGAAGACCTGCTCGCGCTGTGTCGTCGGAATGCCTTTGTGGTGGTGTTGGGCGGCACAACGCCGCTGTCGCCGGTGCTGTTCGAGGCCGGGGTGGACGCGGTCGCCGGGACGCTGCTCACCGATCCCGCCGCCGCCCTGGTTGCGGTAAGCCAGGGGGCGACGTTCCCGCAAATTCCCGGCAAGCGCCTGCTCACGATGTTCGCAAGTAGACGGTAGACGGCAGACGGTAGACAGGGGTTCCGGCCCCGTCTACCGTCTACTGTCTACCGTCTACCGGCGTGATGAACGGGACGAAGGCGACGCCGCCGAGGTCAAGTTTTTGGATCTGGTCGCCGTGCCGGATGACTTTCCACAGGGTCTGGTAGCCGTGACGGGGACCAACAGGGATGACCAGGCGTCCGCCATCGGCCAGTTGTTCGAGAAGGGCGGGGGGAATTGTGTCGGGCGCGGCGGTGGCAATGATGCCGTTGTAGGGGGCAAATTCCGGCCATCCGTAATAGCCATCGCCGAGCAGACAATGCACCGTGTAGCCAAGAGATTCCAGGCAAGCTTTGGCCTGCTCATAAAGTTCGGGGATGCGCTCGATGGTGTAGACATCCATCCCCATCTCGGCCAGGATCGCGGTCTGATAGCCGGAGCCGGTGCCCACTTCCAGCACGCGGTCGCCGGGGCGCAAATCCAGCGCATCCGTCATCAGGGCGACAATGTACGGCTGTGAAATCGTTTGCTGGCAGCCAATGGAAAGGGCGTGGTCGCCGTAAGCAGAAGCGCGCTGCGCTTCCGGCACAAAGAGATGACGGGGCACGCGCGACATGGCGTCCAACACCAGCGGTGTGGTAATCCCCCGCGAACGGATGAGCCGCACCATCCCTTGTTGGTCCATTTCTCCCTCTCACCGGCAGTTTTGCGCAGCAGGATAGTCGATCCACCCCTCCCAACGGACAACGTCCGCGCCGGAAACCACCCACAAGGTCAACGGCAGCGCCTCACAACGCCGCCACGAGAACGTCAACTGTCCGGCGGGCAATAAGGTGTCCGGCCCGATTACCTCACGATAGTAGCGATAATCGCCCGTGCCACCTTCGGCCTGGAGCGCAAGCACGCCATACCACGTCCCGGAGACAGCGTCCTCCCCCCACGTCACCAATGTCGGAGCAGCGAACACCACCGGAGCAAGGGTAGGAGCAGCGGTACTCGTCGGCTGGACTCTTGGCGTTGGCGTGGGGGTGGGCGTGGGGGCGCCGCTGACCTCGACCACCACCGCGATCGCTGTCCCCGCCACCGAGCCAACGCCGTGGCGTACCTCCCAGGTCGAAGTGTAGACACCCGCACTCGCCGGCGCGCGCAGCGGCAGGATCACCTGCGTGCTTTCCCCGGCAGCAAGAGAGCGGACAGGAATGGCATCAGGCGCGCCCATCTGTGCGCCGGAAACAAAAGCCACCTGCACGCCCTCAGGCCAGGTGCAGTCGCCCACATTACGCGCGCTCAGGTAGGCGGCGACCATCGACGCCGGCAGGACGCTGCCATCCGGCTGGCGGCGCACCAGGTTAAGGCGAACGCGGGGTATACATTCAGACACCAGGCCACTCGATGCCGCGCCGCCGAAAGGCGTAGGGGTGTTCGCAGACGGCGCAGGCGTCCCCTCGACGGCAACGGGAACCGGCGTCCCCTCCGGGGTCGAGGTGACTGTAGATGGCGTTGCTGTGATGGGCGGCAGCGCTGCTGAAGGTGTCGCCTCGTCAGGTAAAACAGGGGTACCGGCAGACAACTCCGTGGTAAGCTCCATCGTCACAGGCTCACGCACTGCCGCCGTGAGGGCCTGCACCCGCTCCAAAAAGCGCGGGATATCGGCGCGAATCCCCCACCACACCGCGATGCCGACCAGGATGCCGACCAGGGAAACGGTCGTCACGCCGAACAGACGCGACCAAAAGGAGCGGCGGCGCGGGGCGGGTTGTTTTTTGGGCGAGGGGGCTTCGGTTGTGGAAAGCGGGAATAGCGTAGGCGTGCGCACGGCAGGCTTATGTTCCATAACGACCGGCCACGTGCGCAACAAACGGTCATCCTCGTCAAACTCATCCTCATCACGCGAAGAGCGTTTGGACGCCGGTGGTGGCGTTATCACTGCCGGTGGCGGTGTCAATGTGGCAGGTGGCGGCGATACGGTCGGCGCTCCACCATACGCCTCCAACCCGATTACCTGCCGCAGCGCCATAGCCATTTCTGCCGCGCGCCCAAAACGCTCTTCGGGGGTTTTCGCCATCGCTTTGAGAATCACCTCTTCAAGGCCGGGTGGCAACGCCGGTACGAATTTTTTCAGGGGCGGTGGTACATCGTTGATGTGTTGCATCACCATCCCCATGGGAGTATCGGACTCGAAGGGCAATTGCCCGGTGACCATCTGATAGAGGACCACGCCAAGCGAATAAATATCCGAAGCAGAGGTGCCCGGACGGCCCATCCCCACTTCGGGCGCCATATAAGCGGGCGTTCCCACCATCGCACCGCTGGCGGTCAGGCCGGAGAGGGTCAGCATTTTAGCGATGCCGAAGTCGGTCAGCACCGGTTGACCATCTTGCATGAACATGATGTTGGCGGGTTTGACATCCCGGTGCACCATGCCCCGTTGGTGCGCATAATCGAGCGCATCAGCAATCGCTATCCCGATGCGCACCGCCTCTTCCAGCGGCAACGGTCCTTCGGCCAGACGAGTTTTGAGCGTCGGACCGTCGATGTACTCCATCACCATGTAGTAGATGTCCAGCGCCTCGTTATAGTCGAAGTCGTAGACCTGCATGATGTTGGGATGGCGCAGCGTAGCGACGATGCGCGCTTCGCGTTTGAAGCGGGTGACAAAGCCTTCCTCGCCGGCCAGGAAAGGGTGCAACACTTTGACCGCCACCATGCGGTCCAACTGCGTATGTTGGCCCTTGTAAACCTCCGCCATGCCGCCGTGCCCGATATGTTCGAGCACTTGGTATTTACCGAGGGTCTTGCCGATCAGATATAGAACACTACTCACACGGACTCTCCACCAATTTCACAGGCGGCTGCTTGCGCTCGACAGGTGCGGATAAACGCATGTAACACATCCCACGCATGGTCGAAATCCGCCTCAGGAACAAAAATGTGATCCCGTGAGAAGGCCGACAGTGCCAAAAGGCTTATCCTCGCATCCGCCAACACGGCCGTCAGCGCCGCCAGATAACCGATGATACTCCACGCTAAAGGGATGTCAAAGGTGATCAAACGATACGGTGGCAAAACATTCAGCGCACTTACAGACGAAGGAAGCTGAGCAAAGGACTCCTGAGCCAGTACCAGTGTCATCTCGTCCTTATCCCGTATGCAGGCCCAGAACGATGCCGGCCACTTATCCGGCGGCAAAGCGATACATTGTCCTTGTGCCGGATCGATCTTAAGAATCAGATACACCTTTCCATCGGTGAACAGTTCCGTCTGGGCGAGAATTTTGATCAGTTCGGGCTGCCCCATCATCGCGCACCTCCGTCAGGCATCGTGCGAATCTTCGCCTGCCCTTCCGCCAACCAACGATGCACCACAGCCCGCCAGGGATTCTCCCCCATGTGGAAACGAATCGACATATGCTTATTATACCCGCGAAAGCGCAAGAATCAAAAAAGCCCCAGCCTGGGTCAAGAAGTCTGGTATAATTCGGGCATTATGGCACTACTTGCAGTATCCAATTTAGCCAAATATTTCGGCCCAGACGAGATTTTCTCAGAGATTTCTTTCGAGGTCCATCCAGGCGATTGTGTGGCGCTGGTGGGCGTCAACGGCTGCGGAAAGAGCACGCTGCTGGACATCATCGCCGGCGTGCAGGAACCCGACGCCGGCACGGTGAGTCGCGCCCGCGATATTCGCATCGGCTATTTACCACAAATCCCGGATTTCGACACAGGGGGGACGTTGTGGGAAGCGATGGAGGCCGTGTTTGCCGACCTGCACGCTCAACAAGAAGCGTTGCGCCGGTTGGAAGAGCAGATGGCTTCATCCAACGAGGCAGAGCGCGAGACGGCGCTGGCCCGTTACGGTGTCCTGCTGGAGAAGTTCGAGCAGGCCGGGGGCTTTACCTACGAAGCGCGCATCGGGCAGGTGCTCGGCGGGCTGGGATTCCGCAAGGACGAGTTCACTATGCCAACGGCGCATCTCAGCGGTGGTGAGCAGACACGCGCATTGCTGGCACGGCTGCTGTTGGAGGAACCCGACCTGCTGCTGATGGACGAACCGACCAACCACCTCGACCTGGAAGGCATCGAGTGGCTGGAAGAGCAGCTCAAAAGTTGGAAAGGCGGCATCATCGTCGTCGCGCACGACCGCGAATTCCTGAACACCATCGCCAACCGGGTGCTGGAGTTAGAATTCGGCCACATCGACGCCTACCGGGGCAACTACACCGCCTACGTCCAGCAACGCGCCGACCGGCGGCGACAGCAACAAGCGGCGTTCGAGACGCAGCAGCAAGAAATCGCCAAAACCGAGGACTACATCCGCCGTTACATGGCCGGGCAGCGCACGTCGCAGGCCAAAGGACGGCTGCGCCGGCTGGAGCGCGTCGAGCGGCTGGAGCGCCCCATGGAACAGTCTCACATCCACATCGACTTGCAGACCACGCTGCGCAGTGGCGACCTGGTGCTTGGCCTGTACGATCTGCGGGTCGGGTATACGCCAGACGCCCCGATGGTCACGGTGGAAGAGGCCGAGATTCGCCGTCGCCAACGTGTCGCGCTGGTCGGGCCGAACGGCTCCGGCAAGACGACGCTGCTACGCACGATCCTGCGCGAGTTGCGGCCTTTGCATGGTCGGGTGCGCATTGGGTCGGCAGTGCACATCGGCTACTTCGCCCAGGTGCAGGAGCACCTGATTGCAGGCAAAAACGTATTGGACACCCTCCTCGACGCAGGGATGGCCTCCGTCGCCGAGACGCGCTCATTTCTGGCGCGTTATGGCTTCCGCGGCGACGACGTTTTCAAGGACATCGGCGTGCTCTCCGGCGGTGAACGTGCGCGGGTGGCCCTGGCGATCCTGGCGCTGGAAAAGGCGAACTTCCTGCTGTTGGACGAACCGACCAACCACCTGGACATCCCTTCCCAGGAAGTGCTACAAGACGTCATCACCAACTTCAACGGGACAGTACTGCTGGTCAGCCACGACCGCTATCTCATCCGCGAGGTTGCCACGCAGGTGTGGGCTATCGCCGACGGGAGATTGCACGTTTTTGCGGAAGGCTATCCCGCCTACGCCGCGTGGCATCAAGACTATCGCAAGGGCAACGTACCGGGTCTACAGCGACGCGAGGAAGAAGCGCGCGCCCGCCGGGAAGCCGAGCGTCTGACCGAACGCGAGCGCGAACGCGCACTGGCCCGCCAGCAGAAACAACTAGACGCCCTGGAGACGCAAATCCACACCCTCGAAGCGCGCCTGCAGGAACTCACCACCGCCCTGGACGTCGCCGGACGCGCGCAAGACGTGGCCCGCGTTGCCAAACTCGGTGCGGAGTACCACCGCGTCGAGGCCGATCTCAATCGTCTGCTGGAAGAATGGGCTGCAGCGGCGGAATTGAGGGGGTAAGGAGTAAGGAGTAAAGAGTAAAGAGTAAGAGATGAGGAAGATGCTATGACAAACCGGTTGATTTCCAATCACCAATTTCCACTCCCCACTCCCCACTCCTCACTCCCTACTCCCCCCTACCGCATTGGGTTGACCGGCAACATTGCCACCGGGAAGAGCACCGTGGGGCGGATGTTGGCGGAGTTGGGAGCGGAGGTGATTGACGCCGACCGAATCACGCACAGCGTCTTAGCGCCCGATGGTGCGGCTTATGCTGATGTTGTCGCCGCGTTCGGTGTGGACATTCTTACACCTGACGGTACAATTGACCGGCGTAAACTCGGCGACATCGTCTTTAGCGATGCGGAGGCGCTGGCGCAGCTCGAACGCCTGGTGCATCCGCCCGTGATCGCCGAGGTCAGACGGCGCATTGCCGCCAGCGTCGTGCCTGTCGTGGTGGTCGAAGCCATCAAGCTGCTCGAAAGCGGCGTCGCCGATGACTACGACGCGATCTGGGTGACGACGTGCCCGGAGACGGCGCAGGTTGAGCGGCTGATGCGGTCGCGCCGTCTCACCCGCGCAGAGGCGCTGCGTCGCATCCACGCGCAACCGCCGCAAGCCGAGAAACTCGCCCGCGCCGATGTCGTCATCGACACCAACGGCCCTCTCGACGCAACCCGCGCACAAGTCATCGCCGCATGGGAAGCCATAAAAATGTCAACGGATTGAACGGATTTTAACGGATTGTCCAACCAACGACTACCCAACTACCCGACCACCCGACTACTCGACTACCCGACTCATTTTGTAGGAGGTGCAAATGTCTGTGTTGAAACACATCTTGAGTGCCTTTTCCATCGTCGAACGTATTCTCCGCGCGCGCACCGCGTACTTTGCCGAGATCGGCCAGAACCAGGACTTACCGGACAAAATCCTGCACTTGCTCATCCTCATCGCGCTTGGGTTCAGCGTCTTCGGCGGCGTTGCGGCGTTCAGTGGGCGGACGCTGGGACCGGCGTTGCTGGGCATCGTCAAGCTGCCGGCGCTGTTCCTCATCAGCGGCCTGATCTGCCTGCCGACGCTCTACTACTTCAGCGTGCTGTTCGGTTCACGGCTGCGCTTCCTGCAGATGATCACCCTGATCCTCACCTCGCAGGCCGTCGCAGCGGTGCTGGCGCTGGGCGTCACGCCGATCAGCTTGCTCTTTCTGCTCAGCGGGACCGACGCGAACTTCCTCGCGCTGCTCAACATCGGCGCGCTGGGCCTGTGTGCGGCGCTCGGCCTGATCTTTCTCGTGCAGGGCGCGCTGTACGCCAACGAAACCGAGCCGCCGGCCAAGATGACGTTCATCGGCTGGATCAAGCTGTTCGCGCAGGGCGGGGTGCGCTCGCTGGTGCTGCTGGGCTGGCTGGCGCTCTACGGCCTGATCGGCGCGCAGCTCAGCTATGCGTTGCGCCCGTTCTTCGGCGTGCCGCTGGAAGGCAACGACTTCTTCTCCAGTGTTGGGTACGCCGTGCTGCGGCTGATCGGTGCAAGGTGAATTCAGTTGGACTGGTGAAAATTTTACCACTAATCTTCACGAATTTGCACTAATTTTTCTGTTCGTGAAGAGTGGGGTAGATTCGTGGTTTATTGGAGTCCCCATAATTTTTAAGAAAGATTCGCGTAGATTCGCAAGATTAGCGGTTTATTTTCAGAGAGGAGGCGCACACGTGAACCAAGAAACTGAATCTGCATCCCTGTTGTCGGATATGACAATGATCGAAGCCGCCATCGTGGAAACACCAGCGTCACCCGGCCCCGTCGTCACGCCCACACCGCCGGTCGAAATCGTCCCGACGTGGTTGGAACTGCGCGGCTTCTGGCGTGTCTTCACCATGTCCGAGTGGATCATGCGCGATCGGCTGAGCTTCTTCGAGGAAGTCCGCACGCACCGCGATCTCGGCGCGAAGTTGCGCAGCATGGTGCTCAGCTCCCTGTTCTATCTGGCGCTCTTCGGCGTTGTGCTGGGCATGTCGCATAGCTGGATGCAGGCGTTGATGTCGGCGATCAAACTTCCCATGCTGTTTTTGGTGACGTTGTTGATCTGCCTGCCCACGCTCTACTTCTTCAACCTGTTGTACGGCTCGCAGTTGACGTTCCAGCAGACGACGACGCTGATGATGGCTGCCGTCACCATCACCGGGGCATTGAGCCTGGCCTTCGCGTCGATTTCGCTCTTCTTCTGGCTGACGATCGGGGAGCAATACACGATCCTCATTTTGCTCAACGTTATCGTTCTGGGGATCAGCAGTTGGTGGGGATTGTCGTTTCTACGCCAGGGGATGCGTCACGTCCAGCGCCACGCACTCGACGTGCGGCAGGGCCGCATTTTGATGACGTGGCTCGTCATCTACGCCTTCGTCGGCACGCAAATGGCGTGGGCGCTGCGTCCGTTCTTCGGCGTGCCGGAGGAGCCGTTCGTTGTCCTCCGCAGCGACGGGGGCACGTTCATCGGGAGTATGCTCACGGCGCTCGGCTGGCTGTTGCAGAAACTCTTCGGATACGGATGACCCAAAAGTATCTCCACACCTCCGATGTCGCCAAAGCCGCCGGTTGCCATCCCAATACTGTGCGGCTGTACGAGGCCTGGGGCTTCCTCCCGCCGGTTCAGCGGACAAAGAGTGGTTACCGGCAATTCACCGAGGCCCACGCGGACTGTATGGTGCTGGCGCGGATGGCCTTTCGTGGCCCCTGGCCCGGTCGGGCGATTCGGCGCTCCATCGTCGCGCTGGTCAAGCAAGCCGCCGCCGGTGATCTGGGTGGCGCGTTGGAGGCCGCCTACGCCCACCTGGCGGTAGTCCAGGCCGAGCGCGCCCACGCCGAAAGCGCCGTGCGCTTGCTGGAACGCTGGGCGCAGGGGGCATCCGCCGACGCCACACGCGCGCCCTTGCGCATCGGCGAAACGGCGAAATTGTTGGGCGTCAGCGTGGATGTGCTGCGCAATTGGGAACGCAACGGCTTGCTCAACGTGCCGCGCGATCCCGACAACGGCTACCGCTACTACGGCGCGGCGGAGATCAGCCGGTTGCGGGTGATTCGCATGCTCATCCGCGCCGGATACAGCATCATGGCAATTTTGCGGATGCTATTGCAGCTAGACGGAGGGACCGCAGACGACCTCAGACAGGCGATTGACACCCCAGCGCCCGACGAAGACGTCTACTCCGCCGCCGACCGCTGGCTTTCGGCGCTCGCCGAGCAGGAGCAACGCGCCATGGACATCATCGGACATCTGGAGATGATGATCGGCAAACAGAACCGCTGAACAAAAGGGGCTTTTGCACTACCGCATATTCGGCGCCGATTTCGATCAGTGCTTCTCGTCCAGGATGCGCTGCAACTGTGGCGCGAGCGGCGGCAAATAAATCTGGATCGTGTTCCACACGATCCGCAGGTTCACACCAAAGTATTCGCGCATCAAAATATTGCGCATGTCGCGCATGTCCTGCCAGGGAATCTCAGGATAAGCGGCGACCACATCGGCCGGCACGTGGCGCGCAGCCTCTCCGATGATCGTGAAATTGCGCAGCACCGCGTCCAATGTCTTGCGATCACTCGCAAACGTGGCGAAATCCATGCCGGCGGTGAACTGCTGGATAGCTGCAATCGCATCAAGAATATCAACGACGCGTAATGTCCAGTTTCTAGGCGGCATAGACCGCCTCTTGCAGAATTTGGGCGCGCATCTCCTGACGCAGAGCATCGGGGGTAGCCAGATCGACCTCACAGCCCAAGAGTTCCCCCAGGATGCGACGCAATCGAGCGAACTCGAACAATCCCACCGGCGCTTCTGGCTCGAATTCTACCAGGATATCGACGTCACTGCCTTCTCCAGCCTCGTTGCGGGCTACGGAACCGAACACAGCCAGGTGTTTAATTGGAAAAGCACCGAGCTTTGACTGCCCGGCCCGGATACGTTGTAGAGCTTCTTCTCGTTTCATTTTTGCCTCCACAGCCATCTCCTATTATATGCGCCCATAGTCGCGGCGCAAATCGGCGTATCGCCAGGTTACTACAGGTGATGACTGTTACGCCATAGGCATCACGTCGCCACAAGCTCAGCCGAACCATCGCCGGTCAGGTCTTGGGTCTCAAAGGCGGATCACAATCCGCCGTGCTTGCAACGCCGGGTTAATGAAAGTCAAGAAAATAAGCCGGTCATTGAAATCACCGGGGCAAACCGGCTAAAGCCGGCGCGCACACGTACACACCGACTTCAGTCGGTAAAAAGCCGGTATATCCATGCCGAACTTCATTTCACAAATCCTGCCCTCCGGCGGGGACGACGACCACATCCTCCGGCCCATAGACGTGCCTGGCGATAAACGCATCCCACGCGCCGTCAGGCGAGCGCAGCACCGGTTCACGAACCGAAAGCCGTAATTGTGGATC
>JAIOAS010000062.1:0-15598 GCA_019873725.1 Chloroflexota bacterium
GTCACCGATGCCGCCGGACGGCTTATCGATGAAAAAGAGGTCATCACCTGGATGTTGGAGAATTCCCCCGTGCCGGTTTTTGCCTTAACGAATATCGCTATCATCAATGGGGCGGTGGGGGGCCTGGTTTCGTATGGGTATGAAGAGGGGGTTGCGGTCGCAGAGGTGGTGCTGCGCCTGGCGGCGGGCGAGCGACCGGCGGATATTCCCGTCCATAAGCCGGCGCGCAACTTGCTGGCGATCAATCTGGCGGCGGCCCGTCACTGGAATTTGCGTATTCCCATCACCTTTCCGATTGCGGCGCGCATTTACGGCACCCTGTCGACGGCACAAGGAGGTCAATAATGTCACCTAAGGGTTTGAGCCTGCGCTGGCGGATGATCCTGATTATCGCGGGTATCCCTTTGTTATTGCTGATCCCGGTGTTCATCTACGTGGCGAATCAATACCGGAATGCCTATCGGCAGGTTTACTGGGGCAAGGGTGATTTGATCACCATCCAGTTGCAGCAGACCATACAAACCGTTGCGCCTTACGTCGAGACGATTCAGGACGCGCCTGGCCTGGCGCCGTTTTTACAGCAGATTGTGGCGAACAACCGCGAGTTTGATTTTCTGGCTTTGGTCGATGAAACGGGGTTGGTGATCGAACACTCGACCCCTGGTTATAAAGGGACGCGGATTGCCGAATTGGCCGGGTTGAATGTGACAATGCCCCAGTTGCGCGAAATGCCGGCGTTTGGGCCTATCTACCTTATTTCGCGCGCCGTGCCTATGCCGGGCGACACAAGCCGCTTGCTCTATATCGTGGTCGGCGAGCGCGCCAGTATTGTTGATCCGCCGATGACGGCATTGTGGCTGACCAGCGCGTTGGCGGCGGTGGGCCTTATCTTGTTATTGCACTTCTCGATGCGGGCGCTCATCCTCAACCCGCTGAGTCGCCTGATCGAAGGCGCACGCATCATCGGGGGCGGGAATCTGGCGCATGTGATCCCTGTGGAGCGCGAAGACGAGATTGGCGTGCTGGCCCGGGCGTTCAACGACGGCGCTGCCCGGCTGCGCGATGTGATCAGCGGTTTGGAGCAGCGCGTCGCCGAGCGTACCGCTGCGCTGGAGCGCAGGACGCTGCAATTGGAAACCGTCAGTCTGGTGAGCAAAGAGGCCGCGCAAGTCCGCAACGTCGTTATGCTGCTGGAGACAACGGCGCGCGCCATCTCGGAGCGATTCGGCTTTTACCACGTGGGTATTTTTATCCTTGACGATGCCAAGATGTGGGCCATCCTGCGGGCGGCCTCTTCGGCGGGTGGGCAACGTATGCTGGCGCGCGGCCATCGCTTGCAGGTGGGGCAGACAGGCATCGTCGGCCATGTCGCCGGTTCCGGCAAGCCGCGCATCGTCTTCAACGTCGGTGAGGATACGGCCTGGTTCAACAACCCCGACCTGCCCGAGACCCGTTCGGAGATGGCCCTGCCGTTGAAAATCGAAAATGAGGTTATCGGCGTGCTGGATGTGCAAAGCGATGTGGCCGAAGCCTTCACCGATGAGGACATCAGCACCTTGCAACTTTTGGCCGACCAATTGGCCGTAGCACTGAATAACGCGCGTGCATTGGAGATGATGGAAGGGGCACTGGCCGAAGTCCGCGAACTTCAGATTGATTACAGCCGTCAGGGCTGGGCGCGCATCGCCGCGCAGTCGCGCCCGCTGGCCTACGAATACGACCGCGTGGACGTGAACCCTGTTCCGCCATTGCCCGTGCCCGCCGAATTGCGCGATGGACGGGTCACGCGCGCGCAATTGATGGACGGCGGTATGCCGGTGGTGATGGAGGCGTTGCGCGCCGGTGATCGGGTGTTGGGCTACCTGGGTCTCGCCGATTCGCAGCGCACCTGGTCCGCCGAGGAACTGTCGCTGGTCGAGAGTGTGAGTGAACAGATCGCCCTGGCGCTGGAGAACGCCCGGCTTTTCGAGGAGTCGCAGCAGAGCCAGCGCCAGCAAACCCTCATCAGCAACGTCTTGCAGGTGGCCTCCAACCCCGAATTGAGTTTCGAGGAAGTGCTGACCGAGATTGCCCGCATCCTCGCGCAGGCCCTCGGTATGGCGGCGGGGATTTATACCTTCCCGGTACCAAACGTGCCGCGTGTTCAGCCTCATGCCGTCCTCGATTCCACCGGGCAGCGGCTACCGTTCCCCGCAGAAGTCCTCACGCTTTCCGATGAGCATTTCACCTTTCTCCGTGGCCTGAATCGCACGGAGTTGGGGCCGGTGCTTCCACTGTTGGGCGGCATGACGCCAACCCCTGAGGCGCAGGCGCAATTTGCCCTCTTCGACTTTGAGCGTGTCTTCTACGTTCCCCTGGGCAGCAGCGGGACCCAGCACGGCTTCATCGTGCTGTTGCAGTATCGGGACAACGTGCTGCCTCTCGATCCCGAAAGCCGCGCGCTCATACAGCGTCTGGCGAACCAGATCGAAGTAGTGTTGGACAACCTGACTTTGACGGAGGAAACGCAGCAGCGTTCCGAAGAACTGCGCTCGCTTTACAATATCTCGCTGGCTTTGAGTGAACTGCTCGAACCGGCGGATGTGTTAACGGCTATCGTGGAGCAAGGCATGGCGTTGCTCCATGCCGATGGCAGTGGATTCTTCACCTACGAACCGGACACCGAAACGCTCATCGTAAGCCTGGACCGCGGCGGTGATTTCACCGACAAACTTGGTTTTCGTATCTCGCACGATACCGGTCTGACCGGTAAAGCAATTGCATCACAGCAGGCGCTTTTCGTCGAAGACTACAACGTGTGGGAGCATCGTCTCCCTCTATATGAGAGCACACACTTCCGGGCTATGATGGCGGTCCCCTTGATCGGGCGTTTTGGACCCCAGGGCGTCTTACTCCTCCGCTCGAAGCAGATCGCTGCTTTTGGTGAGCGTGAGGCGCGTTTGGCGAACCTGTTCGCTCAGCAGGCCGCCGCCGCGCTCGATAACGCGCGGCTCAACAAAGACGCCCAACGCCGGGCCGAGGAGTTCTCACTGCTCTCCCAAGCCGGCATCGACTTGCTCCCGATCAGGGATATGGGGCGACTGTTGGAGCGCGCCGCCGAGTGGACCCGGCGTGTTTTCGATGTGCCGCATGCTCTCATCTTCCTGCGCGAGGCTGAAACCGGCGCGTTCTTAGTGGGGCGCGCTGTCGATACGACGGCGTATCACCTGGATGAGTCTGCGGACAGACAGCCCAGCCCTGATGGCCTGACCGAAACGGTTATGGCGACTCGCAAGGGGTTAATTATCAAGGATACGCGGGAAGACGCGCGGGAGAGCAGCCGGCGTCTGGCCAGCAGTGGTTTGCTTTCGCGCATGGGCGTACCGCTGCGTGTCGGCGAGGACGTGTTGGGTGCAGTGCTTGTCAGTGGGGTGGAGGCGAATCAGTTTAGCGAGCGTGAGCTAAATCTGCTGGAGTTCCTGGCAACCCAGGTTTCTTCGGCTATCCAGAACGCGTTGCAATTTGGCCGCACCGAAGCAGCGTTGAGCGTGGTGCGCCGGCAGGCCCGCTATCAGGCCAACGTCTCGCAGGCCACGGCTCTGTTGACCGAGCGCGGCACCGATGCCGTTCCCGATGTACTGCGCTTGCTGGGCGAGGCTTCTGGTGCGGTTGGTGTGTACTATCTGGAGTATCACGCGATTGAAGATGCCACCATGGTGGCCGGTGTGGGGGCTGAGACCACCTCACACTGGCAGTCGCGGGCCATGTGGAGGGCTAATCCGAACGACGCTGCTGGTCCCCTCGTGCTAAACGTCCCGCTTGAACGAGTGCAACGCTGGGCGGATGAATTGATCAGCCGCCCTTACCTGGTGCTCCAGCCAGATGTACTCCACAGCGAAGAACGTGAACTGCTGCAAATGCTGGGGTTCAACACCGTGCTGGCCTTGACCGTGCGCGGTGAAGCTCTCTATCCCAACATCATCCTGTTAGGCCGTGCCGAGGGTGATACGGTGTGGCAGGAAGAAGAAATCGTGGCGATGCAAACCGCCGCCGCGGCGCTCTCCAACACCATCGCCCGCGAGCGCGTCTTCGAGGAAGTGCAGGCCTCGCGCACCGAGACGGAAGCCCTCTACCGCGGTAGCGCCGAGCTGAACCTGGCGCAGACCTACGACGGCATCCTTAACGTGGTACGCTCGCATACCGCACTGGGCGAAGGCGCGAGTCATGTGACGCTGCAACTCTTTGACCGCCCGTGGACGGATGAGCAAGAGCCGCGTTATTCCGAGGTGGTCGCTTATTGGACAACGACGGATACCAACGCGCTGCGCCAGCGTTTTTACATGAATGAATTCCCCCTGGCACGCATAGTGGCGCGTAATCCCGTTCTAACGCTCATTGACGATCCCGAGCACGATGAACGTTTAACGCGGCGGAATCGGGCGCTGTTTTCTCGTGTTGTTGGCGCAAAAAGCATCGTCTTCGTGCCATTGATCGCCAGTGGGCAGCGGATCGGTTTCTTGCACGCGATGTACCCACAGCCGGTGCGTTTCTCCGAACAGGAACGTCGCCGCTTGGAAAGCCTGACGCAGCAGGCCGCCATCGCTGCACAAAACCGGCTGCAGCTGCTCACGATCGAAGCCCGGGTCAACCGCGAGCGGATGATCCGCGAAATCACAGAGCGCATCCAGGCCGCGCCGGACGTTCAGGGCGTATTGCAGGCTGCCGTGCGCGAATTGGGTCGCGCCTTTGGCACGCCGCGTAACATCATCCAATTCCGCCCGCCGCAAACGTCGGGGGATGGGAAAACTGGCGATGATTCTGCCTGAAGTATTGGTCGTCAGGAATGGGACATACATCCTATGAGGGTGGGTATGGCTGTTTGAGGTGACGATGAAGAATAAAGAGAAGAGCGAAGCAGAACTGGCCCAGGCCGTGCCTGTGGCGGGCGAACCCGCCGAGAGCGCACACACCGGCCAATCCGATTCCCTGGAGCAGCTCTACGAACAGGCGCGGCGTCACGCCGAGCAGTTGGAGACGCTGAGTGTCATCGAAGCTGCGCTCTCCGAAACCACGACCGAGGCCGAGATGCTGGACGTGTTCATCCTGGCCGTGCGTGACCCCACGCACCTCACGGCCTGGTTGCTCTACGCGAATGTGGATGCCGCCGAGCCTGGAGGCCCACCGACCACGCAAATCGTAGCCTCCTGGCACGATGGTGGCATTCAAGTTGCTGATCCTTTGCTCAACCGGCCGTTGTCACTTGATTGCCTTCCTCTAATGCGTTTGTGGACAGAAACCCCAGGCGAAATCTTCTACGCCGTGGACGTCCAGCACGCGCCCGAAGCGGATGCCGGATTGCGTGAATGGGCTGCAGCGCGCGGAATACACACGTTGATGGTGTTGTCGATGTTGAGCGAGGGACTTTTGCAGGGCGTGATCGTGCTGCAATGGTCCGTGCCTTACTCGCTGTCGTCGTCGGAGCTTTTCGTCCTGCGCCGTTTGCTACGTCCGACGGTGGCGTTGCTGACACGCCGGCGCGCTTATCTCGCCGAAGAAGCGGCGCGCGCCGAAAATGCGCGTCGCGCCATCCAATTCCAGACGGCGGCGGAAGTGGCCCGGGCGGCTACCTCCATCATTGATCTGAATGAGCTGCTCTCGCAGGCGGTGGAACTGGTCCGCGAGCGCTTCGACCTGTACTACATCGGCATTTTCCTGGTCGATGAAACGGGACAGTGGGTGGCCCTGCGCGCCGGCTCCGGAGAGGCCGGCCGCATCATGCTGGAAAATAAACATGGCTTCCCTGTGGGTGGCACTTCGATGATTGGGCGCTGTGTGGCAGAGGCGCGCCCGCAACTCCCTGAACAGGTGGAAACCGCCGTGCGCTATGTGAACCCTCTCCTCCCCGATACGACGGCGGAGATTGCCCTGCCACTCATCAGCCGCAATGAGATGATCGGCGCGATGTCGGTCCAGTCGAGCAAAATCCGTAAGTTTTCGGAGATCGATGTCACCATTCTACAAACCGTGGCCGACCAGTTAGCCAACGCCATCCAAAACGCGCGTCTTTTCGAGCAGCTCAATACCTCGCTGACCGAAAGTGAGATGCAGACCGAGGTCAGCATGGCGATCAACGAAGCGCAATCTGTCGAGGCGATCGTGCGCGCAGCGTCGCAGATCGGTGAGTTTATCGGGATGGAGGGCGTCTCGTTGCGCTATTTCACCCACTGGGATGCCGATGGCGCGCCGTTACTCCAGGATGTTTTGGGCATTATCCGACATAATGGTGATGCGGAACTGCGTCAACAGCGTGACACCGGCGTCGACCAGGAATTTCTAAAGTGGTTTTTCAGCGATGCGCAGCAGGCGCGGCGTGCACAGACATCCGGTGTGCTCTCGGTGTTCAAAGACCTGTCCACCGAGGCCGATATCCCTGCAACGCTGCGCCAGAATCTGCTTGAGCAGGGATATCAGAGTTTAATCATCGCGCCACTCTACGCGCGAAACCGTCTGTTGGGATTTTTGACATTCTACAGTCAGAATCCGGTGGATAATTTGCCGGCGCGCTATCTCCAGGTCTTTGTGCGCACGCTCATCGATCAAGTGGCGTCTGGGTTGGATCGGTTCATTCTGTTGCAGGAGAGCGAGCGCCGCGCCGAGCGGATGGAGACAGCGTTTGAGATTTCCCGGCAAGCGGCTTCGATGCTGGAAGAGCAGACTCTGCTGGCCGAAGCCGCGGAACTGATTCGTGAGCGATTTGGCTTCTACTACGTTGGCATCTTTATCGTGGACGACTCCGGCCAGTGGGCGGTGCTATATGCCGGAACCGGCGAAGCCGGGCAGGCCATGCTGTCCCAGGGTCATCGCCTGCAGGTGGGCGGAAACTCGATGATCGGCCAGTGTATTGCTACGGCCAGTCCCCGCATTGCTATGGATGTCGGTAAGGAGCCGCACCATTTTGACAATCCCCTTTTGCCCGATACGCGCTCCGAGTTGGCGCTGCCTTTGATGAGCCGCAACGTGGTCATCGGCGCGCTCAGTATTCAATCCGCCGAAGTGGCTGCCTACTCACGGGAAGATATCACGATCCTCCAGACGATGGCGGATCAGTTGGCGACCGCGCTGGGAAATGCGCGCTTGTTCGCGGAATCGCGCGCCAGCCTTGAAGAGTTGCAGCGCCTCCAACAGCGTTACGCTCTGGACATGTGGGAGGGCTACGTCGCCAAACAGGACGTGTTTGGGTATGCCTATGACCTTAATGAGATTTCTCCTGTGTCGGTGGATATGTCCGCCGTTCCACCCGACTTCTGGGGCGGGCAGGTGATCACCCGGAGTGGCGGTGATGGGGGAGATGGTGCGCTTCTGGTAGCGCCCTTTGAAGTGCGCAGCGAGCCGGTGGGCTTCCTGAGCTTTGAAGAGCCACATGGCACCCGCGAATGGACTGAAGACAATGTGGCCGTCATCGAAGCGGTACGCGAACAGTTGTCGCTGGCATTGGAGAACCGCTTGTTGATCGATCAATCGCAGAACGCCTTGCGTGAAGCCCGCGCCCGTGAGCGCGAAGTGCGCTTCTTGCAAGAAGTGGCCGCCTTCCTCAACGCCACCGAAAACATCGTCGCCGCGCAGGCCGAATTACGCGAGCACTTGCAGGCGTTCATTCCGGTGGACTCGCTCTCCATCGTGGGATACGACAGCAAACGGGAACTCCACTTCCTGGGCCAACCGGCCGGTGAAGCCGTCGATGTCGAGGAATGGAGCGCCATCGACCTGCGTGAGGAGACCGGCTACGCGCTGGTGGCCGAGCAGGGCGTTCCGTTCATCCAGGAAGACATCCGCACCAATCCCCGCTTCTGGGAAGATGGCCGCCTGGTGTCGGCAGGGATGTTTGCGCGCGCCATCTTGCCCCTGCAACTGGGTACCCGCATCCTGGGGACGCTGAACCTGGAAAGCCGCCAGACCGGCGCCTTCTCCCGTCCTGAACTGATGCCGATCCTGGGACAGGTGGCGGCCCAGGTTGCCTCCGCTATCGAACGTGCCAACCTGCTCCAACGTGCCCAAGAGAGCGCCGGAGAGTCGCGTACCCTCTATGAAGCCACCAGCGCCCTGGCCGAGGCGACCAGCTATGAGACTGTGCTGCGGGCGATTGTCGGCCATACTATCGTCTCCGAGTTTGCCTGGGCCGAAATCGCCATGTTTACCCCTGACCCTGAGACCGGCAAGGAAAACAGCCTGTTGGAAATCGTCAGCTCGTGGAGCAGCAGCCCGGCGGTGAAGATGATGGAAGTGGGGCAGCGCATCCCGGTGGAAGAATTTCCGGCTTTGCAACTGCTCTCGCCTGGTGAGCAACTGTTCATCTGCGAAGATCTTACCACTGCTACCGATATTGCCCCGGACATCCGCACCCTCTATCTGCGGCAGGGTGTGCGGGCGGTTTTGATTGCGCGCCTGTCCACCGGAGGCGTCTCTGCCGGAGGAGAGATCGGCGTGCTACGGATTCGCTTCTCCGAACCGTACCATCCGTCGGAGCAGGATGTGCGTCTCTACCACAGTATCGCCGATCAGGCTGCGGTCGTGCTCTCTAACCAGAAGTTGCTGCGCCTTTCCGAGGCGCGCACCGAGCAACTGACGGCGGCGGTGGACTTCGCCAACCTGGCGACGGGTCTGGCCGAACGCGAGGACTTGCTCCGGCAGTCCGTCAATTTCTTCAAGGACCGTTTCGGCTTTTACTACGTCAGCATTTTCATGCTCGACGACGATGGCGAATGGGCCGTCTTGCAGGCGGGGACTGGCGATATGGGCGAAAAACTGCTGCGCATGGGCCAGCGCGTGCGGGTGGACGCCACCTCGATGATCGGCTGGGCCATCCTCAACGACCGCCCCCGCATTGCGCAGGATGTCACCCGCGACTCCCTCTACTTTGAGAACCCATTGTTGCCGAATGTGCGCGCGGCGATTGCGTTGCCGCTCAAGAGCCGGGGGCAAATCAACGGCGCACTCAGCATCGAAAGCGACCGACGCTTCGTCTTCACCACCGAGCTGGTCTCGACGCTGGAACTGATGGCGACGCAACTGGCGAACATGCTCGAAAGTGCGGAACTGTACGACCGCTCCCAAAGCTCCCTGGCCGAGACCCGCATGTTGTATCGCATCGCCCAGCAGATCACCGATGCCACCACGGTGGAGGACGTCTTCAAAGTGGCAGTGGAAGGCATCGCGCAGCGCCCTGAACCGGATTGGATTGTCGCGGCACAACTCGAGCCGCGGCAGAACCCGACCCATCTGCGCATCGTGTGGTCGTGGAGCCGTGACGGCGCGCCGATTCCTTTCAAGACCTATCCACTGACTGAAATCCCTCGTCTCGCCACGTTGCTGCGGGACGACGAGAGCTTCGTCACGCCCGATGTGACGCAAGACCCTCTCGTCGATGATTATTTGCATACCCTTTTTGGGCAGTTGGGGTTGCGGGCGATGGCGGCTTTCCAACTGCGCATCTACGGCGTGCAATACGGTACGATTATGGTGCACAGTCGCAAAGCGCGGGAGTTCTCCACCACCGAACTGCGCTTTTATGAAAACGTCTCCCGCCAGACGTTCGTCGCCTTGCAGAACATCAGCCTGGTCGAAGAGACGCGCGCGCAAGCTGAGCGGCGCGATATCCTCAACGAAGTGTTGCGTACGGCTTCCAGCTCTCTGGACCGCTTCTCGTTGATGCGCGATGTTGGCCGGGTGCTGGCGACCCGCCTCGAGCGTCCTGTGTTGATGTGGAACTGGGATGGTCAAATGCTTGCACCCGTGTCGGTTCATGAGGCAGGCGGAAAATTGTTGATCGATAGCAACGAAGCGCCGCCACTGACACGGCTTGACGCGCCGATACTCTTTCAAGTGGTCGAGCGGATGACGGCGGTTTCGGTGGACTTTGCCGGTGAGCGCGGGACCTTTGTCCAGCCTGCGCAAGCGTTGCTGCCGCAACCTCTCCTCGATGGGTATATCGTCCCTTTGCGCGTGCGTGGCACCGTCTTCGGGGTGATGCTGGTAGCGCGTCAGGAACAGCATCCCCCCATCAATGAGGAGCTGCGGGACTTTGTGCGCACGGCAGCCGTCAACATCAGCGTGGCGCTCCAGACGGCCGTCCTGTACCAGGAGGCGCAAGAGACCGCCATCAAACTCCAAGAGGTCGACAAACTCAAGAACCAGTTCATGGCGAACATGTCCCACGAACTACGCACGCCGTTGAACTCGATCATTGGCTTCTCCCGCGTCATTCTCAAGGGCATCGATGGCCCGCTCACCGATATGCAAAAGACCGACCTGACCGCTATCTATGACAGCGGCAGAAACTTGCTAGAGTTGATCAACGACATCCTGGACATTTCCAAGATCGGCGCCGGGAAGATGGAGATGGTCTTTGAACCCACCGATCTGCAGGAGATCGCGCGCGGTGTCATGACCACGATGGCCGGTCAGTTGACCGATAAACCGGTCAAACTCATCCTGGACCTGCCCGAAAATCTGCCCATCGTTCTGGCCGATGCTCGCCGCATTCGCCAGGTATTGACTAACGTGGTGGGCAACGCGGTGAAATTCACCGACGAGGGGTATATCAGAGTTTCAGCCACTTATGACAAGTATCAAGTCACCATAAGCGTCGAAGACACCGGCATTGGTATTCCGGCGGATCGTCGGCATGCCGTCTTCGAGCAGTTCGAGCAGGTTGATTCTTCCTCGATGCGCCGCTACGGCGGCACCGGATTGGGCCTGCCGCTCAGCCGCGAGTTTGTCAGGCTGCACGGCGGCGATATGGACTTTGAGAGCGTGGTGGGCGAAGGTTCGCGCTTCTACTTCTGGATTCCGATCAACGGGCCGGGTTCTAAGCGCGAAGAAGAGGAAAAACAGGCGGAGCCGGGTGGCCAAACCATTCTCGCTGTGGATGACGACGAAGGCGTCATTACCCTCTTCCAACGTTACCTGGAAAAGCAGGGCTACAAAGTCGCCGGCATGACCACCGGTGAAGGCGTTGTCGAGACGGCGAAACGGCTCAAACCCTACGCGATTACCCTGGACGTCATCATGCCGGGCAAGGACGGCTGGCAGATCATCCGGGAGCTAAAATCCGACCCGGAAACCCGCGACATTCCCATCATCGTTTGTTCCATCATCAGTGAGGCCGACAAGGGCTTGAGCATGGGCGTCGCCGACTACCTCGTCAAGCCGGTGACAGAGCAAGACCTGCTGGATGCTCTGATCCGTCTGGAGCATCCCGGTGCGGCCGGCCATGTGTTGATTGTGGATGACAATGCGGATGACCGCAAGCTGCTGCGGCGCATCCTGGAAGACGCCGGTTATAAAGTGCAGGAAGCGCCTGGCGGTGCGGAGGCCATCAGCCTCATTCACACCGACCCGCCCAACCTGGTGATTCTGGATTTGATGATGCCGGATGTCGATGGCTTCGCCGTGTTGGAGAATCTCAAAGCGAACCAGCTCACCCGCGATATTCCCGTCGTGGTGGTAACGGCGAAAGAATTGGGGAAGTCCGAGCGCGAACGTTTGCAACAGCGCGTCCAAGCGTTGTTGCAGAAGGGGTTGTTCGATCAGAACCAGTTGCTCAACGATGTGCTCTCGGCGCTGGGGCGGCTCAAGCAGACCCATTCCCAACCCGACACAGCTTGACAGTTTCTTTCTCCGGTGTACAATGAAACCGGCAGTTGAGAGTAAGCTCCATTTAACATCATGATGAAATAACAGGAGGTTCCACTATGGCTTATGTCATTACCGATATTTGCGAGCGCGCCGGCGCCTGCGTCGATGTGTGTCCTACGGATTCAATTCATGCCGTCGAGGGCGATGCTAACTGGCCCACGTATTATATCAACCCGGATACCTGCATTAGCTGCGGCGCTTGCGCGGCTGAATGTCCCAACGAGGCCATCTTCGACGAGGCCGATCCTGAAGCCGCGGCCTTCATCCAGAAGAACGCCGACTTCTATACCAAAGGCCCCGGCAAGAACTTGATCTAGGCTGGGAATACCTCGGTTAGTCAAACAAAAGAGGCCGACGACAGCGGCCTCTTTTGTGTTGCTCTGTTCGGCTAGATGATGTAGATCGGGCTTGAGAAAATCCACCCCACCTTCCGCCCCAGGAACCGCCGGTAGACCTCGACCCGGTGAATGCCCGGTTCTGCCGAAGTGTGTCGAACTTTCGTTCCGGTGACGGTCAACATGCGTTTCCCATCCCGCAACAGGTGGATTTCTCCCGGCGCCGGCAAATCGATCTCGATGTTGATGGCTCCCAAACGGCGTAGTTCTTCTCCCACCGTGGCCTGCGCCGCCCCACTGCGCGCGATAAAACGGAAACCGTGGGTGGGGTAGGGGAGATCATAGCCCACCCATGTCCGCCCGGCGCGCAGTGCCTCATAAATCAACGCTTTGTCGCGCGTTGCGTCGCCCGATAGGGCCTCGCGGGTGAGAATGTGCGTGTTGATGCAGCGGAAGAGATACTCGTATGACAGGCCGGCATGCCCCAAGAGACGCCATTTCTCCGCTGGGCCATGGGCGTTCGCACTACCCAATGCCGCCAGCCGTTCCCCCCGGCTTAGCAGCTCATCCCACAAGCGCAACGTGGCCCGCTGCGGCCCGCGAATCCCCCAGGCCGGTCGCCGCGCATAAATGGCGGCTACAGCGCGCGCCCAGAGCAGCCCTTTGAACTCCGACATAAAATTCCACACTTCGAGGCCGGCAATGCCCTTCACGGGCCAATCTACCCAGGGCATGGCTCGCCAATCGGGATTGAGCGGGCTGCTTTTGTCGACCGGATGCGCAAGATAACAAAACCCGCCGCGCGCCTCGACTGTGCGGAGCAGGGTGTGTGGACTGCCGAAGGCGTATGGCGCCATCTCGCGCTCTGCGCCGTAGACCAGCAGGTGGTTCACTGCGGGACGACGATAGACATTGTGTAGTTCTTCGCCTACCAGCAGCAACGTCCGCCCGTAGTAGCCTTCCAGGCCCTCCGGGCGGACATTGTGATCGGTGACGATCACGAAATGGAGGCCCGCCTCTTCCGCCGCTGCTGCGATCTCCCGGTGGGAGGCCGCGCCATCGGAATAGACTGAATGAACGTGCGGGTTGCCGAGGTATTCGCGGTAATCTTCCATAGGATTGCATCTTATCGACAATGTTAGATTTGTCAAACCGAAAGCCAAACTGCTGCGAACCGCAATCTTGATGGACAATTCCGCCGTTTTAGGAAAAGATATTGCTTGAAATTTGCACCTTCTATCGAACTTGTCTATAATAAAACTAAGCGAGCATTGGAGTGTACAACTCACATCGTTTCCCCGGTTTGCTGAAATGAAAGGAAGGCGACCATGAATGAGCAAAGCAGGAGCTTGGGATTAGAAATACCCGCTGAAGGGGCAGAGCTTCAGGGTGCGCTTCCGCCAGGTCTGTTGAGCCTTTTAAACATTGCCGGGATGGGCCCACGGCGCACGCAGTTGCTTTGGCAAGAACTCGGTATTACCTCTATTGAGGAATTGGCCGGTGCAGCTAGCGCCGGGCAGTTGCACAAGATCAAGGGCATTGGTCCCATTACCGAGCAGAAGATCCTGGAGAATATCCGCGCCTGGCAGCGCCAGCGTTCCGAGCGGATCCCGTTGGGCATGGCCTGGCCTCTGGCGAATGACATTTTGGATGCGCTGCGCTCCGTTCCGGGCGTGTCTGCGGCAGAACCGGTGGGCAGTCTGCGTCGCATGCGCGAGTCCCTGGGGGACCTGGGGTTGTTGGCCGCGACCGATGCGGCAGAATCCGTCATCGCGCGGTTTTGTACCTTGTCCATGGTGGATGCGGTTGTCGAGACCGCTGCAGAGCGGGCTTCGATCCGTACCAGCGATGGCGTCCAGGTCGATCTGCGGGTCGTCCCGTCAGAACGCTGGGGCTCGGCACTGCACTACCTGACGGGCAGCCACGCGCACATCCTTCATCTGAACGCCATCGCCCGCGAACAAGGGCTGGTTTTGAGCGAGCATGGTTTTCACCGCCTGGGGGACGAAGATGGTTCGCCCGTCCGCGTGTGCGCCGAAGAGGCGGAGGTCTACGCGGCGTTAGGGCTGCCGTGGATTGCGCCCGAATTGCGCGAAGACCGCGGCGAGATCACCGCCGCCCTGGAAGGTCATTTGCCGCATCTGGTGACGCGGCGTGACCTGCAAGGGGATTTCCAGTGCCATACCACCTTCACCGATGGCGATAACAGCCTGGAGGAGATGGCGCTGGCAGCGCGTGCGGCCGGGTTGCGCTATATCATCGTCAGCGATCACGCCGGCCGTGACGGATTGCACCCCGAAGCCTGCGACGCGGTGCTGGCCGAGGTGGCGCGGGTCAATCGGCGCTTTGCCGGGGAATTCCGTGTGATTGCCGGTGTGGAAGTGGGCATCCAGACCGACGGGACGCTCGAATGGCCGGATGAAGCGCTGGCCCGCATGGAATTCGTCATTGCCTCATTCCACACCGATTTTGGTTTGCCCCAGGCCCAGATGACGGCGCGCCTGCTCGCGGCGCTGCGTCACCCTTACGTGGACATGATCGGCCATCCCACGGGACGGTTTCTGGGCAAACGGGAGAGTGCTGACCTGAATATGGAGAGCGTTTTCCAGGCCGCTGCGGATTACGGCGTGGCTTTCGAAATCAACGCGTGGCCCCAAAGGCTGGACCTGAGTGATATGTACGCGCGCAGAGCGATGGCTTTGCACATTCCGCTGGCCATCAGTTCCTCGGCGCACGATCGGGATGGATTTGCAGTGCTTGAATTCGGGGTGGCGATGGCGCGGCGTGGCTGGGTCGAGGCACAACATCTGCTCAATACCCGCTCTGCGGATGAGGTTTTGGCGTGGCGCAGACGGCGGTTGCAGCGCCACGGTGGAAAAATTTAGGGACGGAGAACATCAATGCCATTACGTTTTGTTGCGCTTGCTTTTGATAAAAATGAGATTCGCGCCATACGCTATCTGGCCGAGGGGGTCCAGGAGGCGCGGGTGATATTGCGCGCCGATCTGGAGGATGGCGTCGAAGCCGGATTGCGGCGCATACGCTCGGCAATTCGCCAGGTCATGCCCCTCGACAACGGCATCAGTGCGGTGGGCGTGTCGGCGCCGGGCGTGCTGGATTACAAACGCGGTATATTGCGCTCGCTGCCGGGATTTCCCGACTGGGTCGATGTGCCATTGCAAGATGTGCTGGTGGAGAGCCTGGGGGTGCCTGTATTCGTTGCCAGGGCTGCGGATACTGCCGTGCTGGGGGAATGGCGTTTTGGCGTGGGGCGCGGAGTGTCCGATCTCATTTACATTTCGGTGAACGAGGCTTTAGAGGCCGGCATGATCTTTCAGGACCAGCTCTTCACCGGTGGAAAAGGTATGGGCGGCGCGGTCGGCAAACTCCTCATCGAGTGTCCGCTGGCGACCTCGGCGGCCAAAGTGATGCCGTTGGAAACGCTGCTCTCCGGCGAGACGATCCTGGAACGGGCGTGGGCGCAACTGGAGGCCGGGGCAAGCGCAGCCTTGATGGAAGAACTGGGCAACAATCCGCTGGCATTGACGGTCGAGAAGCTGTGCGATGCCGCGCGGCAGGGCGATCCCATG
>JAIOAS010000062.1:16261-19034 GCA_019873725.1 Chloroflexota bacterium
CCGGTGTTGGCCTGGAACGAACACCAGAGCCTTGCCCAACTGGAGGCTATCGCCGCACAGCTATACCAGCCGGCACAGAATGCGCGGGTGCGCCGCACCGGTGCGGAACTGCAACTGGAGCCGAGCCTCGAGGGGCGGCAGATGGACATCTCCGCAACCTTGCAGATCCTCTTACCGCACCTGTACGCTCTGGAATCGGTGGAGATCGTCCCCGTGCTGACCAAACTGCCCCCGCAAATCCCCGACGCGCGCGCGCAGCAGGCGTTAGGCGTGGCTCAGAATGTCCTGGCTCAATCTTTGACCCTCCTGGTGCCTAACCCCCGCGAGGGCGATCCCGGCCCCTGGACGATGACGCCGGATGTGATGGCCTCCATGCTCACCATCCTTGTGGGTGAAGAAAGCGTCAGTGTAGGACTGGATGAAGCAGCACTGGCTCAGTTCCTCGGCCCACTGGCGCTGGCGTTGTTCCGCGAGCCGGTGAATGCCACGTTCCACTTCAACCCGGCAACGCTCGAATTGGTGCTCGATGCGCCGAGTGTCACCGGGCGTGAGATGGACGTCGCTGCGTCAATTGCGAAAATCAACGAGATGTTGCGCGCTGGTGAACATTTCGTGCCGCTGGTGCTGAACGAGACGCCCCCCGAATACCCTGACACCATCACCGCTGCTGACCTGGGCATCATCGAAGAGGTGGCGGTTGGCGAATCGTACTTCACCGGTTCCTCTTCGGCCCGCGATAGGAATATCCGCCTGGGCGCTTCCAAGTTTGACGGCCTCATCATCAAGCCGGGGGAGACTTTTTCCTTCAACGAGTATCTGGGCGATGTTTCGGCGGAGGCCGGGTACGATGAGTCTTACGTCATCATCGGCAACCGCACGGTGTTGGGGGTGGGGGGCGGCATCTGCCAGGTGGCGACGACGGCGTTCCGCGCGGCCTACTTTGGCGGTTATCCCATTGTCGAGCGTTGGCCGCACGCCTATCGGGTGGGTTACTACGAGCTTGGCGGCTTCGGCCCCGGCTTCGATGCGACAGTTTATTCCCCGCTGGTTGACTTCCGTTTTACCAATGACACGCCTTATCATATTCTCATCCAGACCGAGGTGGATGCGTCGCGGTCACGGCTGCGGTTTATCTTCTACAGCACGAAGACCGGGCGCACGGTGGAACAAATCGGGCCGACCTGGGGTGATCCGATTCCTCCCGCAGCCCCCGTCTACGAGTACGATTCCACACTGCCCGCCGGGACTGTGGTGCAGGACGAACGTCCGATTAACGGCCTCAGGGCCACGCTGGGACGGATCGTTCGGGATGCCGAAGGCCATGTGCTTTACGATGACACGTTCGTGAGCAATTTTGTGCCGTGGCCGGCGCGTTACCGTTATGGACCGGGCTACATGCCGCCGGATAACGCCGAGGTCATCAGCACGCCGGAACCGTAGGGCACACACAAACGATAAACACCCCCTGCTTATGCAAGCGGGGGGTGTTTGTATCCTGGTGAGGCGCGTGTCGGGTTGATTTATTCGAGTTGTTTCACCCACGCACGCAGCTCGAACGTGACTTTTTGGAAGAAACTATTGGGCGGCAAAGTCCCTTGCTGGGCGTATTCGACTTCCTTGATTAACGCTTTGACGCGCAGCGCGGTTGTGTCCAGCGTGACCTCCATACCGGGCCGAATCGCCTGAAGCTTGTCGCCCTCGCGTTTGGGCTGCAGTTTCTCGACCAGACCGGGGTCTTGCAGGGCGTAGTCGCTGGCCAGCACGGTGGTGACGGTGCGGATGTCGCTTTTGTCGAAGAGCCATGTCTCGAAGGCGGTCACCTTCTTGGGGTCGCCTGCGCCGAGCGTCTCCGAGATGCCGATGCCACACTCGCCGAAGAAATCGGAGCCGATTTCGATACTGAACGACGGATCGAAGTAATCGTCGCCGAGGACGTAGGTGTAGGTTTTCACCGAGGAGGGGCCGACTTCCGGTTCTTCACCGACCATACCCGGCGGGATGACACCTACCGGTGGCGCGGTAACGCCGGGCGTCACGCTGGGGGCCATTTCGGCGGCACGTTGCCTGCGTCCGACCAGCAGGTACCACAGGGCCAACGCGATCAGCACAATCACCAGCATAACCGCCAGAACCCGGATGAGCGTATTGAGCAGCCCGCCGGTTGCCTGCGCGGCTGCTTCCTCAGCTTCCCAGGCTGTCAACAGGCCCGGCAGAGTCTGTTGCAGGGAGCGTAGCGCCGGAAGATTGTCGCCGATGTTAAACCTTCCCGCCTCCGCATACTTCACCGCGGCATCCAGGTCGTCTTTCAAGAGCTGAGGGTTGTTGCGCCAGGGGATAGTACGGAGTTTTGGCATATCGGCCCCGATGCCCAGACTCTCACGCAGGGCATTGGCGTCGTTGGTACGCAAATAGTCTTCGGCGACCCCGGCCAGGTATACCGAGCGGAAGTCCGCCCGCATGTTGCCGGGATTGGCGTTTTCGTATTTCACCGGGAAGACGCCCCAGCCGAGCATCAGACCAATCGCCACTCCTAACGCAATCGAGATGAGGATCTTGTACTTATCCCAGATGGGTTGGATTTTGACCATGACCTGCGCGAAAATTGTAAAAGCCTTGGCGAGCAGATTATCTAACATAGGCAGATTCCTCCCGTTTACGTGTTGCCATTGTCTACAAAAGATGATTGTGACTCAAGATAAGCCCAATCGCAGAAAGTGTTACTTATTCCTGACTGAAATCATAATATCACGAAATGTAAATAAATACAACTTTT
>JAIOAS010000062.1:19773-22340 GCA_019873725.1 Chloroflexota bacterium
CCGCCGGGATAAGGTTGCCGGGCAGGACTTCGCCGTTCAGCGTGAGCGATTGGACGCCGCGACAGACGCCGTGGGGGTTCTTGACTTCGATGTGCACGGTGCGCCCGCGGAAACGGCGGGTGGCGGTGAAGCCGGGCCACGTGGAAGGGATGCACGGATCGATGCGCAGGCCATCCAACTCCGGGCGAATCCCCAGGATGTACTGGGTGGCGCTGAAGTAGGCCCACGCCGCCGCCCCGGTAAGCCACGAGGTGCGCGTGTTGCCCGCGCGCGGCGAGAAAGTAGAGTAGGTCGTCTGCGCCTGGACGTAGGGTTCGCACTGACGAATTTCGGCGCGGTCGTTATAGGCCGCGGGCATAGCCGCGCGGTAATAGGCGTAAGCCTGGTCGCCGTGACCGAGCAGACATTCGGCCATCACCCCCCAGCCCTGGGTGTGGTTAAAGATACCGGCGTTTTCCTTGATGCCGGGGTTGAAGACCAACGCGCGCATCACGTCTACCGGCATGTTGACGAATGGCGGCGCACAGAGCATCAGGCCGTAGGGCGTCGCCAGGCGCTCTTTGACGGTTTGCATACAGCGTTCCGCCTGCTCTGGCGTCGCGCTGCCGCTGATCACCGACCAGACTTGGGTGTTCAAGTAGACCTGACCCTCCGGGCTTTCCTTTGTTCCGTACACCGTGCCGTCATCCCCGATGGCCCAGATGAACCAGTCGCCGTCCCAGGCACACTTCTGGATGTTGGCTTCCAGCGTCTCGCGTTGCGCCAGCGCCCAGGCCGCTTCTTCCGGTTTACCGAGCCGCTCGGCGATTTCGGCGTAAACCGTCAGGCCGAGCCGCACCTGGAAGGCGACGAACAGACTTTCGCCGTAGTAGCCCAGCTTGAGGCAGTCGTTCCAGTCCGCGTGCAGGCCGCAGGGCAGGCCGTGCGCGCCGGTGCGCTCCAGGTTGAATTCCAGCGCGCGGCGCAAATGGCCGAACACCGTCGCCTCGCCCTTGTCGGCATAGGGTAGCACCTTGTTGTAGAAACTCAGGTCACCGGTCTCGCCGACCATCGCGGGGACGACATTAAAGAACCACAGGCAGTCGTCGGAGCGGTAGTACTCGTCGGGAGGCGGGGATTCATGGCCGGGGCGATGGTCGAATGGCTGGATGACGGGGATCGCGCCGCCACTGGATACTTGCCCGGTCAGCATCAATTCGAGGCGCGCCAGTGCCTCTTGTGGGATGGCGGCGGACACGCCCAGAATGTCCTGCACCGAATCGCGGTAGCCCAGGCCATCGCGCTCGCCGTTGTAGACCAGGCTGGCGGCCCGCGACCAGGCGAAGGTGATGAGGCAGTTGTAGAGGCCCCATACATTGATCGTGTGGTTGAAATCCTCGTCCGGCGTCTGAACCGTCAGGCTGCCGAGGCGGGCATGCCAGGCCTCCTTGAGTTTTTGCAGTTCGACGGCGGCGCGTTCGAGCGAGCCGTACTCCGCCACGGCGCGCTTGCCCACCACGCGCGCGTCGCCGATGCCGAGCATCACCAGCACCTCCCGGCTCTCGCCCGGTTGCAGCGTCAACGTGGTGTGCAGCGTCCCGCAGGAATTGTCACCGTAAGCATGGCTGTTGCTGCATTGCCCTCTTTCCACTGCCAGCGGGTTGTGATAGCTGCGGTACCGGCCGAGGAACGCTTCGCGGCTGGTGTCGTAGCCGGTCAACGGCGCGCCGATCAGCGCCATCCACGTCTGGTTGAATTTGTGGTGCAGCAGCGTTTCCTCATCGCGGGGCGTCAGGTTGTCCTCGATCGCAATGCGCAGCAGGTTGTCGTCCGTCAGTGAACCGCGCACGATAAAGAGCGAGTACTGCAGGTTCACCGTGTCTTGGAACGTCATCCACTGATTGGTGAACTCGCAGTAGGTGAACACGTCGATTTCACGCGGGCGGTCGCTCTCGTTGGTCACTTTGAGTCGCCAGTACTCGAAGGTCTGTCCCAGGGGGACGAAGTACGTGGCCTCGGTCGCAATGCCTTTGTAGCGCGACTCGAAGATGGAATAGGCTGTGCCGTGGCGGCAGGTGGACTGGTACTGGTCGAGTGGCTTGCCCACCGGTTGCCACGAGGCCGACCAGTAATCGCCATCGGCCTTGTCCCGCAGGTAGAAGTAGCGCCCCGGCTGATCCATCGGGATGCTGTTGAAGAACAGGCGCAAGAAGCGCCCGCGCGCGCCCGATTTGTAGAAGCCATAGCCACCCGCGTTGTTGGTGATGATGGCGCCATACTCGGTGGAGCCTAGATAGTTGCTCCATGATTGCGGCGTATCGGGCCGGGTGATGACGTATTCTTTCGCCTTGTCGTCGAAGTAACCGTATTGCATGGATAATTCCCCCCTTCGGATAAAATAATGTCTGTCGCTTTCTTTGATTATATGGCGGTAAGTATACGCGAAATGCACGCGCGTCAACTGCACTAACGCTGGCGCAATTGCTGTGCTTTGGCCTGTAAATCGCGGAAGAATTCAGTATCGACCACTTCTTCAACGTTTCGTTGACGCTTGGCTTCGTTGATTTCGATGCGCAGTTCGGCGACCT
>JAIOAS010000063.1 GCA_019873725.1 Chloroflexota bacterium
GCGGTTGCGCATCCGCGTGAAGGCCATCATCGAGAAGCTGGCCGTCCGGTCCCCCGCAAACTGTAGATTGACCACCTGGTTATCCACCACGTCGTTGTCGCAGGCGTAGACGCAGCGCCCGTAAGGGCCGGTGCGCAGCGCCTCCAGCACATTCTCGCGGCTGACGTCGGGCGTGAGCACATCCACGGGCCAGCCGGTGTAACCGCGCTCCAGCGCCGTCAGGTAGATGCGTTTGGCGGAATAGGGGCAATTCGCTTCGACGGCGCAGTCGAGGCAGCGGTCGCTCGCGCCCTGCGGCTGCTGATCCTTGCGGAAGTGCTTGAGCGTGCCGAACGAGGACACTGCCTCGCAGGGGACGCCCATCATATAGCGCAGCCAATCGAGGTCGTGGCACGACTTGGTGAGCAGCATCGGGCCGGATTCGCCCTCATTGCGCCAGTTGCCGCGCACGAAGGAGTGCGCCTGATGCCAGAAGCCCACCGGTTCGAGGTGCTGGATGCTGACCACGTCACCGATTGCGCCGGCTTCGACGAGGGCCTTGAGCCGTTGCGTGAAGCGCGTGTAGCGCATCACGTGGCACACGCCGAAGAGGATGCCCGCCGCCTTGACCGCGCTTACAATGGCGCGACATTCCTCCGGGGTGGGGGCCATTGGCTTTTCCAGCAGCACGTGATAGCCGAGATTGGCAAACGCAATCGCCGGTTCGGTGTGCATGCGGTCTTGCGTGGCGATGATGACCGCATCCGCGAATTTGGGCCGCGCGGCGGCATCTTTCCAATCGGTGAAGACGTTGTTCACCGGGATGTGGTGCGCGTTCACCAGCCGTGTGCGGTAAGCGTCACGCGGCTCCGCCACGCCGATCACCTGTCCCCGGTCGGGGAATTCGCGGAAATACGTCGCGTAGCCCGTGCCACGCCCGCCTGCGCCGATGATGAGGATTTTAGGGTTGTGCATAAGAAGTCTCCTTGTTTGAATATAATTTTCTATACTGCACTTAAATTGTGTGGTGTTTTTGCATAAAAGCTTGTAGTGGAGGATATGGTATGCGTTTCAATTTTCCGAAGTTTGTATCTTTTTGATAATCACTGTCGGTTAGTGTTTCACCTGCATTGTAGCGAGCCTGACTCGTGTTTTTTATCACTTGCGGAACGCCATCTTTCCATCGCCCTCCGCTTTCGAGCAATCGCGCATCGCGCGCGCGTATACATGCAATCATCGGAAATAACCCGATATCTACAATGACCGGATAACATAGTCCGGTGAATTCTTGAAGTTGCACAGCCGCCAGCATCAGCACATCTCTGTCAGGGACAACGTTCGCAAGTGTGATGTTTTCTTTCAAGCGGGCAGATGGCTCTCGGCGAGTGGGAGGGCGCTTGAGATCAAGGGCTGGATTATCTACGAAAAGCCCTTTCAGCTCGACGCGATAACCCGATGTGTGGATGTAATCAGGGTAGGATTCTCGATTTCCGATTTCTTGCGGGGCTTTTTGTAACCCCAAGTGTGTGAGTTTTGCCAGATTGTCCGGGTTTGTTGCCAGTAGTTCAATTTGGGGCAAGGCTGCATCCAGTAACGTGTTGATGATGACGGCGATTTGGCTTGGCTCGAATCCGGGAAGCGCCGGTTCCGGTAACGAAAGCCAATGGATTCTCAAGCCAATGAGTGGAGCAAATTTGTCATACAGGGATTCTACCATTGCTTGGGTCAGTTCTGGCATCCTAATCTGTTTCCTCCAACATGGATGTGACGGTTTCTAAAGTTGTCGTCAATGTGGTGTAATGTAACCACTCTTGTCGCGCTAGAGCGTAGAGTTGTTGATGAATCTGTGCGCGGATTTCTATGGCAGGTACAGCTACCGGTATTTGTTCTAATGGTTTTGTTTGGAGTCTGGGCCGGGTGCCACCTGCGCCTACGGGTAAGTTTTCCAGAAAAGATGGCGAACGTAGATAAAACCACCAAAAGTAAGGTAATTTATCGTGAGGTGTAATGGCGACAAATTCGGATTTTATTGAAAAATATACCGGACTTGGTTGTGCGATCCATTCTGCAAGTGGGGTCACGACGATATTTCCTAAATAGGCGCGCATTGTGCCGAACAGGAGTTGTCCCTCGCCCACTGAGGGGTGTTTGTCTTCGCAAGGAATCACCGCTGGCTGCAAGGTGAAGCTCAAGTAGTGCTCGCCAGGGAAGTGTCTATACTCAATTGCCGCAAAGGGGGTGGCGCGATGTGGAAAATTGCTGGTGGTAACTTTTTGAATTGTGACGAATTTTCCGAGTTTCTCTGTTGCGGCGATATGACGGTAAGCATAGGGGTCCCATACAGACGGAATCAACGCATTTGTCTCGACAATGGTGATGAAGAATTTGCCATTTTTGCCCATGCGTGTGTCTCCGCTAGAGGCGCAATGCCGCCCTTATTGATGTATTGGCTAACAAGGCTTCTAAATGATTCTGTAATGCCTGCTCCTCGTTGCCGCTCAGTTTGACCCCTACTGAAGGGGTAGCAGCAAAGAAATGTTTTTGAACTGCTGTTGGCCGGGTTTTCTCCAGAATAACAATATCCGCGCGTGTTGTTGTGCCGGCGCTGAGATAAAAGACGCCTTCGGGCAAACTCACCACGCCTAACAGGGTCAAAGATTGTTCAACAATGGTTCTGAAATCAGCAAATTCTTTGTTGGCAATAATCGAATGGGGCAAAATGCAGACAAGTCGTCCACCCGGTCTAAGCAATTGCGCAGCTACATCAATGAAAAGTGCATCGCTGTTGCGGTAGCCGCTCATAAAAAGAGGGCTATTGAATTGCTCATATCCGATTTGCAAGGAGAAGGGAGGATTAGCCAGGATATAGTCAACTTTGTTAAACCAGTGTTGCAGGTCGAGTGAAGGAGCATAAATATCACTGCAGATAAAGTGTTTCCGGTATTGCGCCGGTGTGGCGAGATCAAGTGTGAGCATCGATAATTCAACCAGTGAAGGCTCTATATCGTTTGCTACCAACGTGCAGGGATAATCGCCCCATAGTTGGGCAAGTTCCATGAGAAAAGTGCTGCTTCCGCACGTGGGGTCCATCACTGTGGCGTTTGGGGTTGGCGGGAGCATACACGCCATAGCATGGGCAATGGGTTTGGGTGTGAAAAATTTCCCGGAGGCTTCCCTGAATCGTCGCCCGATAAAAAACTGATACCAATCAGCTAAAGCATGGCCGTTTGGATCATTCAGGACTAACTCATCCAGAAATAATAGAATACGCCCTTCATTTTCGATATTCTGATGAGCATTATGCCATTTCTCTGTCACATCGGGTGGTATTTCCAGGCGTTCTTTGTAACAGATAAAGTAATGATAGGCTAAGACATAAAAAGCTGTTTCGCCACCAATACCAAAACGGCGCAGCAAGCTCTCGAGTTCTTCTTGATACGTGTTGCATTTACGGCTTACCATGCTTATCCTTTGAATCGCTGCAATGTCTCCATCAACACTTGCGTCCCCCATTCCAACGTCGCCACGGGGATGCGTTCATCGGCGGCGTGGATCGTTTTGATGAGTTCGTCGGGGAGCTGCGTTGGAATGAAGCCGTAGGACTGGATGCCGAGTCTGGCGAAGTGTCGCGCGTCGGTGACGCCGGCGACGAGGTACGGCACGGGGATGCCCTCCGGATCGGCTTTGCGGAGGATGTCAGCGAGGACGGTGTAACGTTCCATATCCGCCATCTGCGGGCCGGGTTCGTAACGTTCGACGGCAATGTCAACGTCGTTGCCGAGTAGAGCGCGCAGTTCGCGCAGCATATCGTCGGGCGTGAAGCCGGGCAGCAAGCGCCCGTCCAGCCCCAGTGTGATTTCGCCGGGGATGACGTTGGTCTTCTCACCGCCGCGCACGATGGTGGGGCTGGCGGTGTTGTGCAGGCTGGCGCTCAGTTGTTCACCTCTGTCGCCGAGCATATCCAGCAGGCGGTCGGTCAGCGCGGGATTGAGCAGTTGCCGCAGGACGACGTTTTGCGGGAAGGGCAGCGCGTCGGCGATACCGGTAATCATCGCGCGGGCCACCGGCGTGATGTGCACGGGCAGCCGCTTGCGGTCGAGTGTGTCCAGCACGCGCGCCAGCTTCGCCATCGCCTGTCCACGCAGCGGGACGGAGCCGTGTCCGGCGCGCCCGCGCACGGTCAATCGCATCCAGCAGATTTGTTTTTCGCCCAGCATAATGACGTAGAACTTCTTGCCGCCCATCGTGACGGACACCCCGCCACCCTCGCCGAGCGCAAAACGCACACCTTCAAACTGCTCCGGGTGTTCCTCCACCAAAAATTTCGCGCCATATTCGCCGCCAGCCTCTTCGTCGGCCAGCGCCGTAAAGATGATGTCGCCCGGCGGGACGATACCCTGCGCTTTGGCGCGCAGCAGCGCGGCGGTCATGATCGCCGCTGCGCCCTTGTCGTCGAGCGTGCCGCGGCCCCACAGCACGCCATCCACGATCTCGCCGGCGAAGGGCGGATGTTGCCAGGTCTGTTCCGCCGTCGTCACTACATCCACGTGCGCCTGCCAGAGGACGGGCGGCGCTTCGCCGCGTCCCGGCAGCCGGGTGATGAGGTTGGGCCGCTCTGCCGTCTTGCCGAGAATCGTGGTGGCGAATCCGGCTTGCTTGAAAAGGCTATCGAGGTAGCTGATACAGGCTGCCTCGTTGCCGGGCGGGTTGGTTGTATCGAAACGTATCAGCGTTTGCAGCAGTTCTACAGGCTGGGGTATGAATTTTTCGGTCATTTTGTGATCCTCTTAGTCAAAGTAGTCGCATAGTTGTAGTCTTGTAGTCGCAGCGTCATTTTCGTGCTACATAGGCCGTAAAATTCCCGGTCTCTTTCCAGAAACCGGGAATTGCTCTTGCGCCTGTTATGCAGCGCCGGATTCAGGCATAAGCCTTTCCATTGGTCCACAACTCATATTCGCTCAAGTCCATTTTATCATTCCAGGATACGCCATAGCCGCCTGGATCAACTGCGACAAGTTTGAAAAAGACCTCGTTCTTCAACAACTGAAAACGATCTAATTGCATAATCTCACGGCAATCATAGAGTTTTTGTACTCCATTGACAAACGTGACCAACAAACGACTCTCCGGCAAAGGCTGTATGGTTTTGATTCTGGGTATATTCATATTTCCGTCGAGTATGTAGTTTGTGATTCCCATTATAGCATAGGAATCGCGACTTTGGGGGTATAAAATTCGGAGGGACTATTTCGACGCCGGCAACCAGAGCGTGAACGTGCTTCCCACGCCCGGCGCGCTCTCGACTTCGATGCGCCCACCGTGCGCAGCAATCAGGTCGCGGGCGATGCTCAAGCCCAGTCCCATACCTTGCGGGAAACGCCGTCCGGTTGTCCCCCGGTAGAACGGGTCGAAGATGCGTGTCTGCTCCTCCGGCGGAATGCCAACGCCGGTATCGTGCACGCGAATCCAGACCTCGGATTCTTTCGTGCCTGCGCTGATGGCGACTTCTCCGCCGGGGAACGTGTACTTTACCGCGTTGCTGATGATATTGCCGAGCGCCTGCCCGATGCGGTCGGCATCGAGATTGAGTTCCGGCAAATTGTCAGGAATATCCGTGTTCCAATGCAGGTTTTTGTTTTGTGCTGCTTCACGCCAGGTAGTGAGCATTTGCGTCAGCCACGGGCTAAGTGCGACAGGCTTGCGTTCCAGTTCCAGCGGGCCGAGTGCCTGGTCGTAGAGTTGGGTGAGATCGTCTAGCAACCGCCGCATCAATTGCATCTGACCGGTCATGCCGTCTAGCAGTTCCCGGCGCAAGTCCGCGTCCTGCGCTGCGCCGCCGGCGAGGGCCTGCGTGGCGGAGAGCAGCGCACCCAAAGGCCGGCCCAACTCATGGACAAGGTTCGCCAGCAGGCGTTTGCGCGATTTCTCCAACTCGCGTCGCTGGTTAGTGAGCGTGTTGAACGCGCGTAGCAGCATCCGCACCTCGTTTGGCCCTTGTTCGGGGAGTTCGGTCAGAGGGTGGCCTTCCGCCATCTGCGAAACGGCCTGGGTGGCGCGACGTAGCGGGCGCGCCAGATCCACCGCCAGCAACCATCCGGCCACAACGCCGACGAGCGCGCCGCCCGCCAGCACTGCTATGATGAGCGTTCGCGTGCGTGGAAACCGCGCGTAGACGCTGGACAGCGGATCGGTGAGGCGGATGACGCCGATCACGTCGAGCGTCGGTCCGATGACGGGCATCAGCACTTCCGCCGCGCCGGTGCCGGGCCGCTCGCCGTAGTCCACGCGGAGCGCCTGCCGGGTTTGCACCGTCTCCCGCAGGCCGGGCACGTCCAACAGCTCGCCCAACTGGTCGCGGTAGGCCGTGTCGTTGGTCGCCAGCAGATGCCCGTCGGCGCTGAGCATCATCATCCGCGCCGAGAGCCGCCCGCCCACCTGCGAGACAAACGCCGCCGCCTGCAGCGGGTTGTACCAGATCTGCGGATTCTGTGCCGCCGCCTCGGCGACGAGCGCCGCTTGCAGTTCCAACTCGTTCGACGACCCCGCCAGCAGCACTTGCGTCTCCAGCAGATACGTCAGCAGCACCCCGACCAGCGGAATGACGATGATCAACGGCATTACATGGCTTAAGATGAGCCGGGCGCGTAATGAACGCATAATTCCTCCTTAAAGGATGCAAGATGCAGGATGCAAGGTGCAGGGTGCAGGATGCAGGATGCAAGATGCAGGATGCAAGATGCAGGATGCAGGGTGCAGGATGTAAGATTTTCATTCTTGCCCCTTGCTTCTTGCTTCTTGCCCCTTGCCTCTTACCCCTTGCTTCCTGCTTCTTGCATCTTGTATCCTACCCCCCGTACTGTCACGATGCGCTGCGGGTGTTTGGGATCGGTTTCGAGTTTCTCGCGCAGCCAGCGGATGTGGACGTAGACGACTTGCGGCTCGCCGACGTATTCCGCGCCCCACACCCGCGCTAACAATTCATCCACGGAGAGCACGCGGCCGGCTTCCTGGGCCAGCGCCGCCAGCAGATCGAACTCGCGCGGAGCCAGGTCCACAGACTTACCGCCGACCGTCACCGTGTGCGCGGCCATATCAATCGCCAGGTCGCCCACGATGATTGGCTCAGGGAGCGATACGGCCGGCGCACTCACTGCGGCCCGGCGTAGCACAGCCTTGATGCGCGCCAGCAGCACGTCGAAGTCGAAGGGCTTGGTAACGTAATCATCCGCGCCCAATTCCAGGCCGAGTACTTCGTCCAACTCGCGGCGGCGGGCTGTGAGGAAGATCACCGGCACGTTGAGCTGTTGTCGCAGCGTGCGCAGGGCGTCCAGCCCATCCATCCCCGGCAGTCCGATGTCGAGCAATACCAGGTCCGGGGGATCGAGGCGCACTTTTGCCAGTGCGTCTTCTGCCGTCCCCGCCGTCTCCGTGCGGAATCCCGCCTGCTCCAGGTTGAACGCCAGACTGCGGCGCAGCAATGCATCATCATCTACGATGAGAATGTGTTTGGTCACAATGCCCCCCTTTGAAAATCGCCTCAACGATTGGATGGAAAAAGACATAAACCTTGAATTGCGTAACTCATGGAGAAAGTATAGCATGAAAATACTACCTCACACATAACTTTTAGCGATGCGCCCCCGAGATGCGTTCAGATTCCCAGAATTGCCTATTGACACAAGCTGAAATCCATGCTATTATTTGACTAACTGGTCAGTCAAAAGGAGGCCATAATGTCCCGTAAACCTAATCCCGACCGCGTAACTCAGATTCTGGAGGCCGCTACCGCTGTGTTCGCACAAGCCGGACTGGAGGCGGCGCGGATGGACGACATCGCCGCCGCTGCTGGCGTGAGCAAGGGCGCGCTCTATCTCTACTTCAAAAACAAGGACGCGCTGATTATTGCCCTGGGCGAGCAAATCTTTTCGCACGAATTGGCCGGCTACCGCGAGGCACTGAATGTGTTCGGCTCCATCCGCGAGCGGTTGCAAGCGTTGACGCGCGCTGTGATCAGCGACCACGACCGCTTTCGCCAGTTACAACCCTTGCTTTACGAGTTCTTTGCGCTGAGCCAGCGCTATCCGCAAGCGCATCAGATTTTACAGACCTTTTTCGATCAGTCCGTGGGGATTCTCAAGCAGGTGGTGGAAGATGGCATCGCGCGCGGCGAAATTCGCGCCACAGACCCGTTGCAGGCAGCGCTGGCGTTAGGCGCGCAGGTAGACGGCCTCTTGCTATGGCAGCCGTATCACCCGGCCACAGTGGATTTGGAGGCGCAAATCAATTTTGGGTTCGAGTTAGTTTTGAAAGCACTGCAATAGGAGGCAGACCATGAACGCAAAACGCTATTACGTTTTGGCAGCATTGTGTCTTGGCGTGTTCCTTGTGGGCGTAGTTTTATGGGCCGCCGGCGAGGAACCAATTGCGGCCGGAGGGTTGATGGCCCCCCCGGCCGTCGAAGCGGGCATCCGGGAGGACGCCGCCCCGGCGCCGGCGGCAATCCTGGCCGCGCCCAACGCCGTGTACACGCTCACCGTCTCCATCACGGCGGACCCGCTCTATCTGAACTGGGGCGACAGTGTGACCTACACCATCGTAATGCGCAATACGGGCGACCCGCTGGCCGCCGGCGCGCGGATGACCAACACGTTGCCGAACGGCCTGACCTACATCAGCGGCACGTTGCAGGCGGCGTCGGGCGCGGCGGAGTATCGCCTTACTGAGCATACGATCTACTGGCAGGGCGACCTGACTGCCACCGTCCCTGTGACCGTCACGTATGTGGCGCAATTGGTGACGCTGGACTACATCCAGAACAACGTCACGTTGGGGCATCCGCAAGCGGCGGCGGAAGCCAAAGCCGCCAGTAGCCCGCCGGATGCGTGGAGCGCGCCGGAAGTGATCATCGCCGGTTCAGAGTTCGACGGGAACACAGTCGGCCCCCGACCTCTGGCGGTGGATAGCCAGGGCCGGCCCCGCGTCGCCTACGGCGCGCGCGGTGGGCTGTACTATGCCACGTTTGAGAACGGCGCGTGGGTCAGCGCGCGCGTGCCGGTCACGCCGAGTATGCCCTCTAAGACGGCGCTGGTGTTGGATGCGCAGGATCGCGCCTACATTGCTTTTTACGACACGCGGGGCCACATCTGGCTGGCGCGCGAAATCAGCCCAACCGCCAACACCTGGAGCCTGGAAAGCGTGACGCCCAAGGATTTTGGTTCGAACTCGCTCGAACGCGCCACGCTGCGATTGGGCAGCGATGGGCGGCTGCACCTGGTCTATTATGATGCCGATACGCCCAGTGGCCACTACTACACTGTTTACAGCGGCACGACCTGGCTCACGCCGACGCTGGCAACCGATTCCGGCAATTGCTCGTCGCTGGCGCTGGATGCGAATAACACGCCGCATCTGGTATGTGTTACGTACTATGGCTATGACCTGACCCTGTTCACTTACAACGGGACAACCTGGTCAACGGAGAGGATTGAGAGAGTGCTTTCCGATGATAAAAAGTTCCTGGCGCCGAGCCTGGTGTACAGTGGCACGCAGCCACACGTGGCCTTTGGGCGCTGGAATAACGGCGTGTATCACGCGGTCAAAAATGGCGCGTGGGCCATTGCGCAGGTGGATGCCTTCCCCTGGACGGGCCAATCCGAGTACACGCCGCTATCTTCGGCCATAGAGATGCGGAACGGGACGCTGGCGGTGGCTTATGCCTGGTATTATGGCCCTGCCGGCAGCACCACCTATACGGAAAGCCTCCGCTGGGCGGCGCGTCCGCTGACCGGCACAACCTGGGTCACGGAGACGGTGGATACCATTGTGGATGTCTATTACAGCGCGAATTGGGCCAAACCCGCGCTGGCGCTGGACGCCGCCGGCCGCGCGCATCTGGCGTACTATGATAATCCCAATCAAACCTTGCGCCATGCTGCGCAGACCAACTCGTTCACGCTGTACGCCATCGCGGAGAACGTGAACCTGGGCGACAATGCCGCGCTGGATGTGGGAAGCGACGGCAGCGTCCACGTGGCGTACATTGCTAACGGCTTGCGCCACGCCTACAGCCTGTCGAACACCACCACCTGGACCAAGACGCTCATCACGGCTGGGCTGGACGACAACGCGCTGGTAGATATTGCGTTGGACGCGGCCAACACCCCCCACATCGTTTACCAGGAGGTTTTCCCGCTGCCAGGGCCGCTCTATCACGTCGTTTTGAGTGGGACGGCCTGGAGCACCCGAATGATCGACACGCTGGGCCGAGATGCTAACCCCGCGCTGGATGCTGACGCCGCCGGCACGGCCAACGTCGCCTATATGGCGGTGGAGGGCGCGAACCTGGCGGTGCGTCACGCCGCCTTCAACGGTGTCATTTGGACGCCGGAGACGCTCGCCGTGGTCGGCCCCGACGACCCCAATCACTGGCAATTCCCCAAGATCGTGGCGCAGGGTGGGCAAGTCCACGTGCTGTACGCCGATTGCACCGCGTTCCAGGCCAGCGGCGATTATCCGATTACCTTGACGCTCAAGACCAAAGCCGGCGGCGCGTGGAGTACGCAGACGCTCTATAACTTTACCGGGCAGTGCAACTGGCAACTGGATTATCAATTGCTCGGCGATGGCGCGGGGGAACTGACGGCGCTGCTGACGTGGAACAACACGGCCGGGACGCACGCGCAAACGTTCTGGCTGGCGGCGGATGGCGCGCTCGTCGCGCAACAGACTGCGACGCCGCAACCGCTGGCGCGCGCCCTCACCGGGATACAATCGCCGCAGGGCAGCCTGGCGTATTATCAGGCGCAACGGCGCGGCGCAGGGTTGGAAAAAATTACCACCCGCTATGCCGACAAATATGTCTCGTATGAAGACCGCAACGGCTACACCACCGCGGCTTATCAGGTCGGCCAGATGCTGGACAGCAACACCTATGTGCAAAGCGCGGCGCGCACCGGGCAGGTGGGGGCGGTGCTGGAACGCTCATACGCGCAAAACGCGCTGGCGGTGGAACGCACCACGCCCCGCCCCCAGCCGACCACCTGGGCCAACGCCACCAAGTCGGCGATGCCGGCGGAAGTCTACGCCTACGAGCGAATTACCTACACCATCCGGTTGTCGTGGCAGGGGAATGACAAAGCCCCGATCACGGTCCTGGAGAGTATGGACCTGGATCCGGTGCAGTTTGTCCCCGGCAGCCTCACCTGGGGGGCGTACATTAACAATTGCCAGTACAACTCCGCCAGCAAAAGAATCACGTGCGTCGGTGAATTTCCGGCCAGTAATGCGCTGCTGAGCACCCAGGTCACGTATGCGGTCACGCCCACGTGCGAGGTTTACACGTGGGGCAGTCCTTATGTGAACGTTGCGCGGGTGGATATCGGCCCGTATTATTTCACCCCCTCGGCCAGGACCGCCCTCAAGGTCCCGCTCCAACTGCGCGCTTCTACGCCTCGCTTTATCCCGTCGGCGCGCTTTGCGCCGGGCCATACCGTGTTGTTGTACACTGTCCCCAAAGGCGACGAACCGCTGCCGCTCCTGCAAAACTGCCGCTTCGACGTCTACACGCGCCTCACCCTGGCGGCCGGCTCTGGTCTCCTGCAGCCGATGCGCAACGACGGTCAGAATCCTGACTTTCACGCCAATGACGTGCATCACTCGGCGTGGATTCGCCCGGCGCTGGAGGAAGTTTACCGATACGATTTGTTCGTTGCGCCCGCCGGGCAGCCCGAATCCAGGGCCGTGCTGGCGCATCGCCTGGAGTTGCCGTTCACCTGGCCGGGCAACCCGCATCTGGCTGTACTGACCGATTTCCAGGCGCTGTTCAAAGAATGGACCTATATCGGCCAACATTATTCGGCGGCGGAGCAGAACGCGCCGATCAAAGACCAAAACGACAATCGCATTTTGGACTATTACGACGCAGTGGAGCGCATCCGCCAGTACGCCGAAAACGAAAACGGCGTGGTCATTGATGTGGCGCGCGACGCCTACACGGCCGACCTGCGCGCCGCCGGCTTCTATGCTGACTTTGCCACCCGCAAAGCGATGGGCGACCGGGTTGACAGCCTGATTTACCAATTGCCGCGTGTGGTAAAAAATATCGCCATCCTGGGCAACGACGCTGTCGTGCCGTATGCGCGGCTGGGGGTAACAGATGAACGGTTCTCCGAGGTCGTGCCGGCCTGGAAATTGCTGGAAATCCCTTATGCCGTAACCGGACGGGATCGGCAGGCGCGCGATCTTTCCGCGTGGGGAACCTGGTTGAGTGATATTCCTTACGGCACGTGGAGCACCGGGCGGCCGGAGACGCCCCGCCTGCAACTGGGCGTCGGGCGGGTGTTCCGCGATATGCCGCTGGATTTCATCGCTCTGCTGAACAAAATGGAACAACCGCTGGCGGTGGGACGCACATCCCGCGTCTGGGTGATGAACCAGCAGCAATTGCCGCTCAACAGTGAAGATCGCGAAACCTGGGCGGATTATAGCCAGGAAGCGCGGCGCGTCATCGTGCCGGCGTTGCGGCGCTATCTGCCGCGCGTCACGCGGGTGGCGTATCACCCCGGCGGCTACACCGGCGCGTATCCGGCCGGCCTCTACTGGCTGGATGGGGACGTCTTGTTGCAGCCCGACAATAAGCGTTGGAATACTGTGGATGCGGAGGCGGTCAAGAACCAGGGGCAGGTCCTCGTATTCATTGCGCACGGCAGGGAACGGGGCGTTGAGTCCGGCGATCTTTCGTTGATCAACCGCCGCGTGCTGGAGAACGGTCAGTTCGGGCTGGCGCTGGTCGCGGCCAATCACAGTGGATTGTTGCCGGCCGGTCGGGAGGCCACGGAATGGGGCGGCGCGTGGTTTGGCAACGCCGTGCTGGACGCGAACGCGGCCGCGCTGGCAGCCACGAGCCGACTGTTCAGGCCCTACTCGCTTATTGCCGACCTCTACAACGAGAAATTGGTGCTACCCGATACCGGCTATACCGTGATGTATCCGCGCTTCCTGGACAATGTCTTCTATGACTGGCATCAAACGTTAGGACAAGCTCAGGTGGACGCGCACAATTACTATGCTGCCACTCGTTCCGGTTTTTCGCCGGCGGCGGCGCACACCCAGGCGCTTTACGCGTTGAACCTGAACGGGCTGCCCACCCAGCGGATTGTCCGCGGCGGCGGCCAGCAGGCTACGGTGACGCGCCTGACCGACGCGCCCGCCCGCGCCAGCATCCAGGCGCCACAGGCGGCGCATACCTTCACGCGCACGGTCGCCCTGGCGCAGTTCGTCCCCGTCACCGATACCCAGGGCCGCGTGGCCTTCCACATGCCGCACAATGGCGCGCTGACCGGCGAAACGGACGGCCCGGTGCTGCCGGTGGTGCGGCACACCTACGTCCTCCCCGCCGATGCGACCGACATCGCCGTGACGCTCACCTTCAGCCAGAGCCACACCGCCGGGCCGCTCACGCCCATTCCGCTCACGCTGCTGGATGACGAGGGCCGGCCGGTGACCAAAACGTTCACGATGACCAATCCCTATCCCGCCGCCATCCTCAGTTACGATATCTACACGCACGCCAACCGGCTCTACCTCAACGTCGCGCTGATTCCGCAGCAGTACAACCCCGACACCCACATCGCGACGCTCTACGACCGGCTGGATTACCAGGTCACGTACACCGCGCCGAACACGCATACCTTCGGCAGCCTGCTGGTCAACGGCGGCGCGCCGACGACGGTAGACCAGACCGCGCTGCCCATTACCGTCACCCTCAACGCGGGGCAGGCCGTCAGCGGGACGGTGTACTGGGCCATCCTGGATGTGGCCGGGCAGACGTTGGACGGCGGCATAGCGCCTATCAGCGTGACGGCCGGCGTCTATCAGATCGGCCTGGCAAGCGACACGCTCGGCTGGGACCCCGGCCCCAAGCAACTGGTCGCCTTCCTGGCCGCCAATGTGGCGGGGCAAGAGGTCGCCGTGGCCGGAGGGCACACGCTGTTCACCGTCAACGGGCGTAGCCTGGACCTGGCGCTGGATAAGATCGCCTACGGCGCGAATGACACGACGGCTTCTCCGGCTGCGACGGTGCGCGACGAGACGGGCGCGGGCGTCGCCGGCCTGTCTGGTGATCTGACGACGCGGTTGGATGGCGCGCCCCTGAACCTCGGCTGGCAGGGCAGCGGCGTCTACACCGCCGCGCTGAATCTGGGCGGGCTGAGCGCAGGCCAGCACTTTATCTCGGTGACGCTGGGCAACCGCGTGGCGGAGGCGGCCTTTATCGTAGACCGCCAGCCGCCCACCTCCACCGTCACGGCCCCGGCCATCGTCTACAGCCCCACCTTCACCGTCACCCTCAGCGGCAACGATGATCTGAGTGGCCTGGTGGCCTACATGCTCCAGTATCGGCTCGGCGCGGGCGGCGCGTGGACGGATTGGCTCACGCGCACGGTGAGCATGAATGCCGATCTGACGCCCACCTTTGGCCCCACGCAGCCGCTTGCCCTCCAGCCCGGCCAGACCGTCTACTTCCGCACGCGCGCGGTGGATTGGGCCGACAACTGGGAGGCGGCGCACGTCACGCCGGATGCGGCGGTGACCTATGAGGGCGCGCAACCGCCCATCACCTACACCCTGACCATTACCTGGACCGGGCAGGGCGCGGTGACAGCCGCCCCCGATAAAGCCTTCTACGATGCCGGAGAAAGCGTCACCCTCACCGCTGTGCCCGCGCCGGGCTGGTACTTCGGCCAGTGGAGCGGCGACGCCAGCGGCGTGCTCACGCAGACGCGCGTGACGATGGATGCCAACAAGCACGTGACGGCGACCTTCTTCTCGACGCCGCCGACGTACTACACGCTGACCATGACCATGGTGGGCAGCGGCATCATCACCCCGGCGGTGGGCGCGCACGCTTACCTGGCCGGCGCAGAGGTCGAGCTGCGCGCGACGCCCGCTTCCGGTTGGCAGTTCGACGGGTGGAGCGGCGCGACGTTGCTCTTGAACCCCACCCGCGTGGTGATGGACGCACACAAAGCCGTGACAGCCACATTCTCGCCACTGCCCAATCAAGCGCCTGTGGCGGACGCCGGGCCGGATCAAACCGTCGCGCCGGGCGCGCCCGTGACGTTGGACGGCAGCGCCAGCAGCGACCCGGACGGCGACGCGCTGACGTACTTCTGGCGGCAGACGGGCGGCGCGGCGGTGAGCTTCACACCGACGCTCAGCCGCACGACGTTCACTGCGCCGGAGACGCCCACGGTGTTGACATTCACCCTCACCGTCACCGACAGCCTGGGGTTGACCGATGTCACGCCCGACGCCGTCGTTATCACCGTAGCCGCTTACCGCATCTACTTACCGTTTGTGATGCGCGCTCAGTAGCGCATGTTGGAATCGCACCCCCGCCCGCGCAGCCCTGCGCGGGCGAGGTCGTTAAAATGATAGGATAGGAGTTGCGTGGTGAATCTCGCCAAATCTGATGGGGAAGCGGAAATTTTGCTATTGGCTATTCGCCATTTGCTATTCCCTTCAACGGGAGGCGCTTCATTGACTAAACCGGCATTTTTCTATAATGAGATTTACTCTCACTGTAGCAATCTCCTCTTCTTTGCGGTTTCTTGTCCTGTAGGAGCGAAAAACCCTATCATAGCCTGAGAGGTGAGGATATGAAGAATGGCTCAGTTCTTACCTGGCATGTTGCATCCCGGTTAGCGCGCTCGACTATCATCTTAGCCCTGCTCCTCAGCCTGACATCTCCCCTTCCTGTTCACGCTGCCGCGACCATCCCCGTCACCAGCACCGCCAACACCGTCGCCAACGACGGCCTCTGCACTCTGCGCGAGGCCCTCACGGCCGCCAACACCGACGCGGCCTTCAACGGCTGCCCGGCCGGCAACGGCCCGGATACCATCCTCTTGCAGCCCGGCGCGACGTACACCCTCGACGCAGTGGACAACTACGAGTATGGCCCCAACGGTCTGCCCGCCGTCACAACGCCCATCACCATCACCGGCCAGGGTGCGACGATTGCCCGCAGCAGCGCCGCGCCAGATTTCCGCCTGCTCTACGTCGCGCCGGGCGGCGACTTGACGCTCCACGCGCTCACCTTGCGCAACGGACGGGCGCGCGGCGGCGCCGGCGGCCCCAGCGGCAACGGCGGCGGCGGCGGCGCGGGGCTGGGCGGCGCGATCTTCAACCGAGGGACGCTCACCCTGCGCGGCTGCACGTTGACGCAGAATGAAGCCATCGGCGGCGCGGGCGGCTGGGGCAGCAACCCCGACTCCATCACCGGCGGCGGCGCGGGCGGCGGGGGCGGCGGCGGATTGGGCGGCGCGGGCGGACGCGGCTACAACTATTACCCGGTGGATGCCATTGACAAAGGCGGCGGCGGCGGCGGCGGGATGGGCGGCCCCGGCGGCGACGCCGGCGATGGCGGCGGCGGCGGCGGTGGACTCAGCGGCGCGGGCGGGCGCGGGGGCGTGGATAGCGCGGGCGCGGGCGGCTCCCCCACAGGCGGTGGCGGCGGTGGGGGCGATTCCGGCTACGGCGGCGGATTGGGCAGCACCGGCGGCGGCAATGGCGGCGATAGTAGCGGAACTAAGACCGGCGGGAACGGGACCACCAATGGCGGCGGGGGCGGCGGCGCGGCGGGCCGCAATGCGCTCTTCAATTACGCCGGTGGCAACGGGGGCGCGGGCGGCGTGGGGGGTGGTGGCGGCGGTGGTGGATTTGCCGTCTATACGGCCCTGACCGCTAACGCCGGTGCGGGTGGCGCGGGCGGCATTGGCGGCGGTGGCGGCGGCGGCGGTCATGCGGATAACGGTACCGGCGGCGCGGGTGGCGCGGGCAACTGGGGCGGTGGCGGCGGCGGCGGCGGCGTGGGGACCAATGGGCGCGCGGGCGGCAACGGCGGCAACGGCGGCTTTGGCGGCGGCGGCGGGGGCGGCGGCGATGGGACCAGCGGCGGCGCGGGCGGCGCGGCTGGCTTCGGCGGCGGCGCGGGTACCGCGACGACCGGCTTCCAGATCGGCGGGAGCGGCGGCGGCGGCGCAGGATTGGGCGGCGCGATCTTCAACTACGCCGGAACCGTCGTCATCGTCAACTCCACCCTCTCCGGCAATACGGCCCAGGGCGGCGCGGGCGGCAACAACGGCAATCCCGGCGACGGCGGCAGTGGCCAGGCGGCGAACGGCGGCAGCGGCTACGGCGGCGCGCTCTTCAACGAGGGCGGCAGCGTAACGCTTCTCGCCAGCACGGTCGCCAGCAATACTGTGATCGCCGGCGCGGCGGGCGTCGGCTATGACGGCAGTTACGACGGCAACCCCGGCGCGGCGGACGCGGGCGGTGTCTACAATCACGCCTCCGGCAGCCTGACGCTCAGGAACACCATTCTGGCGAACAGCGCCGGGGGGCAGGACTGTCGCAACGACGGCGGCAGCGTCGCGGCCCCCTCCGCCGATAGAAACCTGATCGAATCCCACACCGGCTGCGGGACGCCGGCCATCACCTCCGACCCGCAGCTCGACCCCCTGGCCGACAACGACGGGCCGACTTTTACCCACGCCTTGCTGCCCGGCAGCCCGGCGCTGGACGCGGGCCTCTGTCTGGCGGAGGCCCCTACCGACCAACGCGGCATCGTCCGTCCGCAAGGCCCGGCCTGCGACATCGGTGCGTATGAAGCTGGTTATCCTGTTCTGGCCTTGTCCAAATCCGCCGCGCCGGAGAGCGATGTTGCCTATCACGGCGCGGTGACGTACACGCTCGTCCTCAGCAATAGCGGCGCGGGCGATGCGGCCGGCGTGTTGCTCACCGATACGCTGCCTGTGAGCGTTACCTTTGCACATTTTGTCACGCCCCGGCCTGACCTGGTTTATGCCAATGGCGTTATCACCTGGACCGGCGTGGTGACTGCCTCGACCGCTGTCACATTCACCTTTGTTGTGACGCATACCGGCGGCTACGGCGACGTGATCACCAACACCGCCGAATGTCGTCCCCCCTTCGGGGGGACCATAGGGGGGACGGCCACCTTCACCGTCGCCGGCCCGCCGCAGGCCAGCCTGACGCCCGCCAGTCTCGACTTTGGCCCGCACCTCGTCGGCGCGACCAGCCCCACGCAGACTGTCACCCTGGCGAACAGCGGCGCGTCGCCGCTGGAGATCAACAGCATTGCGGTCAGCGGCGATTTCAGCCAGACGCACACTTGTCCACCGTTGTTGCCCGCCGGAGGAAGCTGCGCGATTGACATCACCTTCACCCCTGCTATGACCGGAACGCGCGTGGGGCTTCTCACGGTTCAGACGAACGCCGCCGACAGCCCGCACACCGTCGCCTTGACCGGCGAGGGCCGCACGTATGGCCTCTTCCTGCGCAAAAGCGTCACGCCGGAGAGCGTTGCCTATCACGGCGTCGTCACGTACACGCTTGTGCTTGGCAATGACGGCGGCGCCGATGCGGCCGGCGTGGCCCTCACCGACACGTTGCCTTTCAGTGTGACTTTTGCGCGTTTCGTCACACAAGCTGAAGGCTTGGGCTACAGCAACGGCGTGATCACCTGGACCGGCGTCGTCACCGCCGGGCATACGCTCACCTTCACCTTCGCCGTCACCCACACCGGCGGCTATGGCGATACCGTCGTCAACACTGCCGAATACACCCACCACGCGAGCGGCGGCGCAGCGCAGGCGACCTTCACCGTCGCCGGGCCACCGCAGGCGGAGGTGACGCCGGCCGCTCTCGACTTTGGCGCGCAGCCGGTGAGGACGGTTGGCCCTACGCGGACGATCACGCTGACGAACGGCGGCGCGTCGCCCCTCGCGCTGCACAGCGTCACGACCGGCGGCGACTTCACCGTCACCCATGCCTGTCCGCCGACGCTGTCGCCCGGCGCGAGTTGCGTCATCACGGTGACGTTCACCCCGCTGGCAGCGGGCGTGCTGACCGGAACGCTCACTCTTGTTACGAACGCGCCCGATAGTCCGACCCTCGTTCCATTGACGGGCGTGGGCCTCGTCCTTGTCACGCTCACCAAGACCGTCACACCGACGCTCGTCGCCTATCACGGTCTGGCGACGTACACGCTGGCTCTGCACAATGCGTCGCCGGTCGCGGCGGAAGGCGTTTTCCTCACCGACACCTTGCCGGCGCACACAGACTTCGCGTATTTCGTAACGCAAGTCCCCGGCTTGTCCCACACCAACGGCGTCATCACCTGGAACGGCGTCCTCACCGCCCACACTACCCTCACCTTCACCTTCGCCGTCACCCACACCGGAGACTACGGCGATATGATTGTCAACACCGCCGAATGTCGTCCCCCCTTCGGGGGGACCATAGGGGGGACGGCCACCTTCACCGTCACCGGCCCGCCGCAGGTCAGCCTGACGCCGGCCGCGCTGGATTTTGGCGATCAACTGATCCTCACTGCCAGCCCCACCCAGACGGTCAATCTGACGAACACCGGCGCGTCGCCCCTGACCGTCGCAGGAATCAGCTTGAGCGGCGCCTTCACGTTTACTCACACCTGCCCGGCGAGCCTGCCGCCCGGCGCAGCTTGTGCGCTCTTTGTGAGCTTTGAGCCGCCGACGACCGGCGCGCATACCGGCGTCCTGACCGTCGCCACGGACGCGCCCGGTAGCCCGCACACCGTCGCCTTGAGCGGGGTGGGGGTGAAGCCAGAGCTGGTCATCACCAAGCTGGCGCTACCGGATAGCCATATCGCTTACCACGGCGTCGTCAGTTACATTATCCAACTGGAAAACTACGGCCCGGTGGACGCCGCCGACGTGCTGTTGACCGACACGCTGCCGGTCAGCGTTACCTTCCTCAACTGGATTCCGGCGCAGCCGCCCGGCGTGACACGTGTTGGTAATCTTATCACCTGGCGGGGGGATGTGCCGGTGGGTAGCCCGGTGGGGATGATCTTCCGCGTTCAGCATGTTGGCGGCTACGGTGAGGTTGTGACGAACACGGCGGAATACGCGCATTTTACCGGCAGCGGAGCGGCTTCGGTAGCGTTCACCGTCGTTCCCAATACCCCGCCGGTCATCCTGGAAGGCGACGCTCTCACCGCGACAGTGTGGGAAGATAGCGGTCCCCTGACCTTGACGCTCCACGCGCTGGACAACGATCCGCTGCACTGGACGCTGGCGACGCCCCCCCTCCACGGCACGGCGATCGTCAGTGGGACCGACAGCAGCCAGGTCATCACCTACACGCCGACCGCCAATTATAATGGAAGTGATGCCTTCGTAACGAGGGTGGCGGATGACTTCGGCGGCGTAGACGCGATCACGATCACCATTGACATCACGCTGGTTAACGATGCGCCCGCGCTCGCGCCGGTCGGGCCGCAGGTGGTGGACGAGGGCGCGCTGCTCACGTTCACCGTGACGGCGGACGACCCGGACGGCGATGCGCTGACGCTCTCGGCGTTCCCGCTGCCGCCGGGCGCGACGTTTGCGGGCGGCGTCTTCTCGTGGACGCCAGGATACGACGCGGCCGGCGTCTACCCGCTCACGCTGGCCGCCTCCGACGGCGCGTTGACGGACACGGCGGAGGTGACGATCACGGTGCGGAACGTCAACCGCGCGCCCACGCTCGCGCCGGTCGGCCCGCAGGTGGTGGACGAGGGCGCGCTGCTCACGTTCACCGTGACGGCGGACGACCCGGACGGCGACGCGCTGACGCTCTCCGCCGCGCCGCTGCCACCGGGCGCGCTCTTCGCGGGCGGTGTGTTCACCTGGACGCCGGGGTACGACGCGGCCGGCGTCTATACGCTCACGCTGGCCGCCTCCGACGGGGCGTTGACGGACACGGCGGAGGTGACGATCACGGTGCGGAACGTCAACCGCGCGCCCGGGCTCGCGCCGGTCGGTGCGCAGGCGGTGGACGAGGGCGCGCTGCTCACGTTCACGGTGACAGCAGACGACCCGGACGGCGACGCGCTGACGCTCTCCGCCGCGCCGCTGCCACCGGGCGCGCTCTTCGCGGGCGGTGTTTTCACCTGGACGCCGGGGTACGACGCGGCGGGCGTCTACACGCTCACGCTGGCCGCCTCCGACGGGGCGTTGACGGACACGGCGGAGGTGACGATCACGGTGCGGAACGTCAACCGCGCGCCCGGGCTCGCGCCGGTCGGTGCGCAGGCGGTGGACGAGGGCGCGCTGCTCACGTTCACCGTGGCGGCGGACGACCCGGACGGCGACGCGCTGACGCTCTCGGCGTTCCCGCTGCCGCCGGGCGCGCTCTTCGCGGGCGGCGTTTTCTCCTGGACGCCGGGGTACGACGCGGCGGGCGTCTACCCGCTCACGCTGACCGCCTCCGACGGGGCGTTGACGGACACGGCGGAGGTGACGATCACGGTGCGCGAGGCGACTCCTGCCCCCTGCATCCTGTACCTGCCGCTGGTAGCGCGGAATGTAGGCCCCAGGCTGAGTGTCCTCTATCTCCCGCTGGTGATAAGAACTCATCCACAGCCGCGCCTGCTCTTGGGGCCGTTCCCGGCGGTTCCCACCCAGCCGGCGGCGCAGCAAGGGGACGTATTCTATACAACGCCCTTAACGTTGACCGGGCCGTTGCCCGGCGACGGTCGCTTTTACTTCTCCGGCGCCCCCGACCACGTCGCGCCGATCGCCATAGATGACCAACTGGCGCTGGTGCATGCCGGGCAGGATATTTTCACCTACTCGTTTAGCGCGGCGGACAAGCCACCCACAGCGGCGATTGTGGAAATTCCGCGCTCCACTATGGAAGTCATTGTCGGGGGAGGCGTTACCCTGGAATATCGGGACGTATACGGCGCGTTGATCGGCGCGGATGCGGTGTGGTTGATCTGGGCGCCGTAGGGCACGGGGATGAAATCCTTGAGGGGTACTGCTCAGGCTGTGGCTGGTCTCCGACCGAGCCACCCAATCCAGCGGTTATTTAGCCGGACTACGGCGCCCACTTCCCATCGTGGTGACGCCGGGCACGGTCTGGAGACCGGCCCGAGCCGGGGGGATGAGCAGTTACCATTCAGCTATGGCATCTACCTCGTGCTGCCCAAAGCAACGTCGGGCGACCTGGGGGTATTGCGTTGCGTGGTGGATACCACCTACATCATCTCGCTTCCGGTCGTGCAGCGCAACTGAACGGCAGCGTTTTTACGATCCATCTGGGCTTTTCCCCAGAACGACCTTTCGGATTAACATTTATTGAAGAAAGACTAGTGTTCTTTCAAAGTATGAATGACGGGTTAGGCGAAGCAGAACAGGTGAGTAGACAACCCCACATTTAATGTTATGCTGAGACTCCCAAAAAGCAAATCGCACATAAA
>JAIOAS010000064.1 GCA_019873725.1 Chloroflexota bacterium
GCGGTGAAAGCCATCCCCTCCCACGTCTGTACCGCTGTGTCGGGTGGAGTCGCATCCGGCGCAGCCACTACTGCCCCGCTTACATCTGCAGGCCAGAATTCGACCACACGCAGGCGCGAAAAATCACGCAACGCCCAGCGCGTCACCGCTGCCGTCGCTGCCTCCCGCGCCACCACCGTGACCGGGAAATCGTCGCGGCGTTGCCCGTTCTGCACGGCCATCTCGTCGAGAACGGAACGCAGGGCGACCAAATCCGGTGAAGCCGCCGCCGTGACCGCCGGTTCGGCCACCGAATCCGGGCGCACGAAGGCCAGCCCCCAGGCAAACCCGAACTGCGTCGCCAGCAAGGCTAACGCCAGGCCCAGCACTGTGCCACGCCACACCAGACGGAGGGGGATCTTCAGGGAGAACAGGAGCGCAATCAACGCTTGTAACGCCAGCAAGGTCACGCTGCCGAGAAGAAAAACCAGGGTGATGTCATCGAATGTGCCTCCGAGGGTTAAAGTTCCAGTTCGATTCGCATGTCCCGCCATGGCCAGCCCCACCGGCTGCCAAAAGACGAAACCCACCAGGCTGTGTAACGCCATCCACCTGAAAACCGGCCCAGAATCGGCGCACTCGGAAACCGGCCACACCACCGCCTGCTGCACGCCGTATCCTGCCAGTAATGCCAGGGGCAGAACGACCGCCGCCAACGCTGAAGAGGACGCGCCGGTACGCAGGTTCAGCAACACCAGACTGAGGAACCCCCACAGTAACAGTGTCAGGGGAAGGCATGCTTTTTTGTTGATTCCCCAAATCACGCCGAGCAGCGCCAGCAAGAGCGTCACCGGCTCGTAGAGGAACAGGAGCGCGACCGGCGGAAGTCCGCTCCGAGGCGCACGCCACGCGGCCAACCACGCCGCCAGCCCATCGGCCACGCCGCTCCAACCGTTCCAGCGCAGCCCCAGGCCGGTGGAGATCAACAGCGCGCCCACCATCCCCCATACTGCGGGTCTGATCCACGCGCGCAGAGGCGTCTGCACGCCGAGGCCGCCCTCCCTTGTGTTGAAGATCCAGCGGCAGAGCACCCACGCCAATCCTCCGCCGAGCAGCGCGTCGTAGAACACGGGGCCACCGGTCAACCCGATAGCCAGTCCGGCAACGCCGAACGCAGGCGAACATCCCCTGGGCCAGCCCTCCACGTCTCGCGCCAGCAACGCCGTGAGCAAGAGCGCCGCGCCGAGCAAGCCCAGGCTCGCGCCGTCCACACGCCGCGCCGCGAAGAGCATCAGCGGTGAACAGAGCAACAGTCCGGCAGCCGTCAATGCGCCGATCTCGCCCAGGTGTTTCCGCCAGAACCAGGGCAGTCCCACCAGCGCCACACCTGCCAGCGCCGGCAGCAAACGCGCTATCCCGTCTCCACCGCCGAAGAGCAAGAACAACAGGCCATTGCCCACCAGCAGCAGCGGACTTTCGGCAGTTGCAGGCCATCCCGCGCCGCGCGCCGCATCCAGAGAAGCCAGCGCCACTGTCGCCTCGTCCGGCGCCAACAGAACGCCGTTCAGCGCGGCCAGCCGCAGCAGCAGCGCCAAGACGATCATTGTCACCCAAGCCCAACGTGTATATCGTTTCATACGTCCCTCGATACAAGATGCAGGATGCAGGATGCAAGATGCAAGATGCAAGATGCAGGATACTCTCTCTACCTTCCCCCGTCTACCGTCTACTTAATGGCACGGATGTCCGCCTCTTGTGCTTCGATGCTCTCGACAAGTTTGAACTGCACGAGTGCCCGCGTGAGGTTGTGCGTCGTGTGTTTTACCTTGTAATAGACATTGCCTTCCAGATAGTCGGTGAAGAAGCGCAGTCCTTGTTCCAGCGCGAGCAGGCGCGTCGCTGCGTACAGATGGGCGTAGTCCTCCGCAGTGTAGAAGCCGCACACCAGCGGTAGATAGCCCTGCAAGATCGCCCGGCACAGGTCTATGTCGAAGTATACCGCGTCGATGTCCTCCGTCTCCTCGCCTGGCGGATTGCAGCCGGAGCGCAGGCAATCGCCGATGTCGTACTGCACTAGGCCCGGCTTGATCGTGTCCAGGTCGATGAGGCCCACCGCTTGCCCGGTGACGTCGTCGATCATCACGTTATCCACTTTGGGATCGCCGTGGGCCAGGCGCAGGCGCAGCTTGCCCTGCTGCCTGGCGTCTTCCAGCACCGAAAAGACAGCGCGCCGCGTCTCCACAAAGCGCAGGCCGTATTCTACCTCCGGCGTCCGCGCAAAGTCGCCGCGCGCAACCACTGCATCGTGATGCGCCAGATAGCGCGGCGTGATGTGATAGCCCGCGAGTGTGTCGTACAGCCGCCCGGCGTCCAGGTCGCTGACGAGGCTGTGGAAGCGCCCCAGCGCATAACCGACTTCGCGCGCGTGATGCGCATCTCGGATTCTGGCATAAGTCCGCGCACCCTCGATGAAGGTGAGCGCGCGCCAGAAGCCGCCTTCCGTGTCGAGCACGTAGTCGCGCCCATCCCTGGCAGGGATGATTTGCGGCGTCTCCCAACGGCGGTCCGGCGTGTTACCTTCCGCCGCGATCCGCATCGCCACGTGCTCGTTGTATACGCGGATGTTGGACATTATCCACTCAGGGCGCTTGAACACCCGCCGGTTGATCCGCTGTAGGATGAAGCGCCGCCTCGCCGCTGTCGTCACCAGATACGTGTCGTTGATGTTGCCTGCGCCGTACTCGTAGACATCCACAAGGGCGTCGGCGGGAGGGATGAAGTGGGCGGCTAGAGCAAACAGGCTTTCTTTGTCCATTTTCCCGTTGTCACCGTCAGTGGCGTAGTGATTGCGACATTATGCAAAGAATGAGGCGGGCTGCCTTCACCACCCCACCTTGTAAATCACCACATCCCCGCCTTCGTACACCACCGGGAACATTTCGGCGAACTTCTCCAGCCCCTCGGCGGGATAACGCTCGCGCTCGACCGGGCCGATGTAGACGTAGCCGACGTTGTAGCGTGCCAGGATTGCCTGTGCTTCGGTTGGGTTGAGCATGGTGAAGAGCGCTTCCAGATCAGCCTGGCGGCGCCCGGGTTCGTCGTAGTTGCCGCGCCACTGACGCTGGTGGCCCGCCCAGCCGAGCACGGTCGGCAAGCCGGTGAGCGCAGAGACGCGCCCCTCGTAAACGTAGGCGCGGAAATTATCGCCCGGCGCTTCGACAATGACCGGCGCGCCTGCGATGTTGGCATTGAGCCATTGAATCGCGGCATAGTCGGTCGGTCGAGACGTCGCCAGCCACGCCGCGCCATCGGGCGTCCACGGTGTACTGTGTTCGCGCGCCCGCGCGGGAACAGCCAAAACCGTATAGAGCAGGCCCACCGCGATCAAAATGCAGGAACCTCCCACCGCCAGCGCCCGCCAGGGAATATGCGCCTCACGCCGGGTCTCGCGTGGTTCCAGCCAACGCGCGATCTGCCACGCACCCGCCAGGCTCCACACGATCCACGCCTGAAAATAGAATTTGAAGATCGTGTTCATTCGCGTCATAAACACGTCTTTGAGGTACACGTACTCCGGCGCCAGGGTGAGTAGCAGGCCGATGAGGACGAGGAGGAGGGGAAAGGAGTAGGGAGTATGTGGAGATTTTGGATTTTCGATTTTGGATTTTCGATCTGGGATTGAAGATTCAGAACCAGGGACTGGAGACTGAGGACTGGCGGCTAACGGCTGATCGCTGACCGCTGAAAGCTGATCGCTGACCGCTGACCGCTGACGGCCCAGAAGCGCCAGCACCACCGCCGCGACGCCGAGCGCGAGCGCCAGGCCCACCCAGGGACGCAGCCAGCGCGCAGTGATGCTTTGGATCACCATGTCGGGTGTGACTGAGAGTCCCTGGATCGGTTCGCCACGCCACACGCTCTGCAAATAGGGGTAGACCGCGCCTGCCCCCACCAGTAAGCCCAGCAACGCAATGGCGAGCACCAACCCCACACCACCGACCAGCACCCCCTGCCACGGCACACCGGCGTCACGCACCGCGCCCAGGATCAGGCCGAGGAGGGGGAGCAACAGCGGCGCGAACATCACCACGAACTGCGGCCAATGGGTGGCGTTGAAGAGATTGGGCAGCACGCCTCCGGCCTGCGAGCGCAGCGCATACCAGTATGGGAAATACAAGAGCACGCTCAGCACCCCCAGGATGAAGCCTTCGGGCAATGTCCGCCACAGCGCATCGAAAAATTGCGTCCACAGCGCACCCAGCCTGCCGGACTCCGCAGGGCGACGCGCATAACGGGCCAGGACAATTCCCCCCACCATCAGCGCCCAGTAGATTGGGAAATCCCACGTGTTGATGAAAGCCAGCCCACCCAACACGAGCGCGTAACCCGCCATTGGCGCGAAACGCGAATGCCATTTGTTGCTGAATTCGCCTTCACGCAGCGTTTGATAGAGGTGCAGCGCGAGCGCGATCGCCAGCAACGTGAAAGGCAACACCAGCACGTGAGGGTGCATATCTCCCAGCGTGAAGCTAAACGCGGGGAACTCGTCGATGATCTCGATGCGCTCACCCCAGGGTGTATAGTCGGTGAGCACGCGCGACCCCTGCCACCACCAGAAGAAACGCGAGGGAATCCACGAGAAGGGCGGCTTGGGCGCGGTGTTGATGTTGCGGATGTCCAGCCAGGCCCAGAATTTCTCCGCGAACAGCCCGCGCGCGTGCAGCACCTCAAGAAGGCCGGCGGCGTTACCGGTCAGCAAGAGCAGCAGGGGGGCGAACAGGGAACGCAGCGCGCCGCGCCGTTCCAACAGGTCGTAGACAACGCCGTAAGCCCCCACCGCCGCCAGTGCGAACCACCCCGCGCACCCCAGGTTGAAGGCCACCGTCGCAGGTATCGCGGAAAGCCGGGTGAGCATCCCCAACAGGAAATAGCCCAGGTAATAGTACGAAATCGCGTAGCCGGAGAGCCAGGGATCGTGCGGCGGAACCTGCGGCGAACGCAGAACCGCATTGAGGAACGCGATCTCCATCCACTTTTCGCCGCCCGCCGTCTCCAATTGCGGCTGAGAAGCACGCACCACCGTCCACAACAGCAGCGCGCCCAGGAACAGCGCCTCCGTCGTGAGGATAAATGCCCTCTGTGCCCGCAACCAGGGACGCACTTCCGTCCGATGTCGCCGCAGCGCCCACAAGCCCACGGCGAACACCAGACCTGCCGCGACGAGTATGGCGGATGTCGTGTTCTCCCAGAGGTGCAGGATGCCACCCCACCACACCACTACCCCACTCAACAGCAGGCCCAGTGCCTTTGCCACGGCATATCCCCGCGAGCGCAAGCGCCGCATCCACACGAACGCCAGCGGCAGCCCTGCCAGCGCGAAAAACTGTAAGGTCAGATACCACGTCAAAAACGATCCGAGCATACGAACTCCAGTGAGCGAATCGGCGAATCCATGAATCAGCGAATGAACGATAATCAGTAGATCCAATTTTGCCTGGTCTGGATCGCCAGATCCAGACTGGAACGGGGATCTGACGATCCCCTTAGAGCATTTTTGGATCTACTGATAAGCAATCTTTGCTCTTAACTTCCTACTCCTTGCTCTTTGCTTCTTGCCTCTTGCTCCTTGCCCCCTACTTCACCGTGATGAACGGCGCCAGCTCTTCGTAGCGCGTCTCGCCGATACCTTCGACATTTTGAATATCCTCGATCCGCGCGAACGGCCCATAGGCTTCACGGTAGGCGATGATGCGCTGCGCCATCGCCGGACCGATGTGCGGCAGCATCTCCAATTCGGCGGCGGTCGCGGTGTTGATGTTCACCAACGTGCTTGCCGGCGTTGCGGTTGCTGCCCGCGTGACTACCACCGTTGGCCGCGGTGTAGGCGGGCGACGGGGCACGATCACGTGCTGGTGATCCGTCAGCACTGCCGCCAGGTTGATGCCATCCAGGTCGGCGTCGGCAGCCGGGCCACCGACCGCTTCCAGCGCATCGGTGAGCAGGCTACCGGCGGGCACTGTGATCACACCTGGTTGCACGACCGCCCCGCTGATGTAAACGCGCAGCGGTGGCGGTGTCACCGTTGGCGGCGAAACGGTTGCCCTCGCACCTGTAGCCGGGATACACACCTGTCCCCAATACGGCGGCGGCGTGAGACGGTCGGCGGGTGGTGAACTTTCCCGCGCCGTGACCATCGCGATCACCGTCACGACGGCCAACAGTAGAACGGTCAGGATGATGCCATAGACACGGTATTGCTTGCGCAGTTGCGCCTGCACCTGCTCACGGATTTCCGCACGGACGTCGTCTAAGTCCACAAGTGGAGGCAGTGCGCCATTCATAAAGATCAGGTCGATTCAGTCACCGGCGACTCCGGGGGAACCTCGGAGGACGTGATCTCAACCGATCGTCGGCGGAGCAAACGCCGGGGCGCCAGACGGCGCATCTTCTGGTACAGGCTGCGCAGCTCCGGCCCTTTGATCGTGCGACCTGCCTCGAAGTAGCTGCGCGCGGCCTGCCCGATGCCCCACGTGCTGATCGCCGAGATTGCCGCCGAAACAAGCCAGCCCAGGCCCGGAACGAGTTTGGCCGCTTGTGAGCCCAGATAGCGCGAGAGAAGGCTACCCGCCATCGTCGTCAGCAACTCGCGGGCGTGCGAGACGTTCATCGTTTCACCGTAGGCTGCCGCGATGCGCAACACCATGCGCGTTTGCGAGGCCAGCAAAATGGGGATGTCCAGCCCGGGGACCGGTTGCAGTGAGATTGCCGCGTTGATCCAGGCGGTGCGCCGCACGATGCGGCTGACGATGTGCCCGCGCACATCGGGGAGCGCGCGGGCCATCGCCACGGCGACCGCCGGTTGCGCACTCAAGATTGCGGGCAGCAGCGCATCCACAATCCCCATCCCTGTCTGCGCCGAGACCGGAATCGGGCGCGTGCCGAGCAATTTCTCGACATTCTCCAAAATCCACGGCAAGTCCTTCTTCACCAGATCGGCCTTGTTGAGGGCCACGATCACCGGGCGGCGCAGGTCACGCAGGGCCGTGTAGAGGTCGAGGTCACTCTGGCGAACGCCGGCCGCCGCATCCAGCAGGAGCAAAACCAGGTCGGCATCGGCGGTCGCCTGGCGCGCAATCTCGGCGCGGTCGACGCCCCATACTTCGCCAAAGCCAGGGGTGTCCACCAACAGAAACGGTCCGATCGGGTGTTCGACGACGCCCTTTGTCGTTCCCGGCACGGCGCTCACTGCTGATAGTTTGTGCCCATGCAGGCGGTTGAAGAGCGTCGATTTGCCGCTGTTCACGGGGCCAACGATGACCAATCGGGCCTGGGTCTCTTGTTCTACTTCGTAGCCGACGGCGTGCCAATCCAGCGCGCGCAACAGCGTGTGGATATCATCCATCTTCTTGGGTAACAGTGAAATGCTCATTTTCCTCACGTATGTAAGGTGGGCGCATGGGTGCGCCACCCGGATTGCGATCAAGACGCAGAAGCGGCTAACGGCAGTGTGAAAGTAAACGTGGTGCCCTGTTCTGAGGTTTGGGCTACCCAGATGCGCTCGCCGTGGGCTTCCAGGACCATACGGCAGAAAGCCAACCCCAGGCCGCTGCCCCGCTCGGTTTGTTGTCCGGCCACAAACTTGGTAAACAGGTTGCGCTGGATCTCAGGGGGAATTCCCGGCCCGGTGTCGGAAACGGAGATGCACAGCTTGTCGGGCATGGAAGGTTCCACTGTGGCCCACACTTTAACTTCTCCACCGGCTGGGGTGAATTTGAACGCATTGCCCATCAGATTTTGCAACACACGTTCGATCAACTCACGGTCGGCCCGCACCAATGGGACATCTTCAGGCACAGCATTGACGAAATTCAGGTCATGTTGGGTAATCGTTAGTTTTTGCAATTCTACCGAATCACGCACCACGTCGGAGAAACGGAAAACGACGGGTTTGAGCGGCATTTGTCCGGTCTCCAGGCGACTGATATCCAAAATGGCATTGACCAGTTTGACCATACGCTCTGTGCTGAGCAACGCAACGTTAAGGATACGCCGTTGGCTTTCCAAGAGTGTGTCACCGGCTCCGCGCAGCAGCAGCGTGAGCGCCGCGTGGATGCCGGTCAGCGGGTTGCGCAAGTCGTGGACCATCGTGTGCGTCAGGTCATCGCGGAACTGATCCAGGAGCCGCACATCGGTGACATCGCGCATCAGAAAGAGCCGCCCCAGAAGCTGGACGTCCCCACGCACCGGCCAACTGTCCCATTGGATCATCCGCAGGCCGATCTTCACTTCGCCATTGTGAGGCTGATCGTCGCCATTGCGGATACGGCGCATCTCACCGAGGATAATCTTGACGACATGCCGGGCGCGATCGCGCAGGATACGTATAACATCCCACAATGAACGATCGACCCACGTTTCCGGTTCATCGGGCAGGCCGAAGAACCGCAACGCCGGCCGGTTGACCACCAAGAGGCGCAGATCGACACCCAACAGGACGATCCCATCGCGGCTGGATTGTACCACCGTTCGCAGGCGCTCGCGCTCTTCTTCCACCGCTTGAAAAAGCTCGGTATGTTGCATCGCCGACACAATCTGCGCGGCGATCGCCATCAGTAAATCCACGTCTGACTGGGTGAAATCGGGCTGGTCAGACCGATTGACCGCCATCAACACACCGCAGGACTTGCCCTGCATCAACAAAGGCGCCACGGCAACAGCGCCATCTGCTTCAATCGCGTACCACGGCGGGGTTTCTCCCCCTTGCCGGCGTGCTTCCACCGCCGCTTTGGTCAGGAAGGATGGTCGACCGTCGCGCAGCACTTCGCCGACAATGCCTTGTGAAAATTTCTCAAAGGATAGCCCTGGCAGTGTCGATGGGGCGGCGCCACCCGCGAGTAAGGTACAAACTTGCTGATTGGTCGGATCGCAACGCAACAGCCAGACGATATTCGTGCGCAGCGCATTCGCAATGCTGTTCAACACTGCCGGGAGAATATCGTCGAGGTAATGCGGGGCAATCAAAGCGCGGGTGACAAAATATAACGTTTCGGTTTTGCGGGTTGTCGCCCAGAAGCGATCTTCGGTTTGCCGGCGCTCGAACGCCTCCCGCCGCAGGGAGACGTAAAGCTCCGTGTTTTGAAAAGCCAACGACAGCACCTCTGCCAGTGTCTCTGCCAACAATCGGGCATCCGCATCGAAGGCGTTGGGCATATCGCTCACCACGTAGAGCAAGGCGTGAACCCATTCGCCCCGTTTCAGCGGAATAGCCATTGCACTGGCATGTTCAACATCAAGGGGGAACACCAACCCGGCACCCAGGGTGTCGGCAACGTGATACGAGACTTTGGTGTGCAGTACGGTAACAATCATCGGTTGATCGGCCGGCGCAGCCCCATCGAGCGGCGGGGCTAACGAGCCGGACGCAGCCGTGACACGCACCATCCCTGTTTCGTGATCCGGTGACAGCAAGGCGAGGCCCGCCCAACCAGTTAACCGGGCAATGTATGTGAGGCTTTCTTGCACCAAATGCTCTGCATGTTGAAAACGGCGCAGGAACTGCAAGACCTCATTGAGAATCGCCAAATGGTTGTTCACCCTTCTCGGCTCCTCATCGAGGGATACACTACGTTGCTAATAAAAGTGTAGCACAAAACACGATACAAGCAAAATACGAGAGGAACCAAGTCACAGGGCCTCTTGCTTGACGTTTTTCATCGGGGAAGAGACTCAATATTCATCATTACCGCCCAGGATGACGTGGCGTTTGCGCCCGGCGCTTTCCTGCGGGCCAACCAAACCCATCTGCTCCATTTCTTCCATCAGCCGCGCGGCGCGGGGGTAGCTGATGCGCAATTGCCGCTGTAGGCCGGAGGTCGAGATGTTTCCACGGCTCTTCGCCAGGGCCACGGCACGCTCCAACAGGTCGGCGTCTTCCGACTGTCCCTCGAGGCGCAGGGAATCCGGGCCTTTTGTCTGAGCGATCGCTTCCCACGGCGGTTTAGCGGGCGTGGCGCCGGCGCTCTTCTGCCAGAAGTGGATCAGCGCCTCCAGCTCCTCATCCGAAATGTAGCAGCCCTGCACACGCTGCGGCGTGGAGGCGTCCGGTGGCAGGAAGAGCATATCACCGCGTCCCAGCAGCGATTCCGCGCCCGGCGTGTCGATGATGACGCGCGAATCGACGTTGCTGGTGGTGGCAAAGCTCACCCGGGCGGGGAAGTTGGCTTTGATGAGTCCCGTCACCACGTCGGTGCTGGGGCGCTGTGTGGCAACGACCAGGTGGATGCCGGTGGCGCGCGCCATCTGGGCGATGCGCGTCAGCGTGCGCTCGGTTTCCTCCGGGGTAGAGAGCATCAAATCCGCCAGCTCATCGATAAAAACGACGATGCGCGGCAACGTCGGTTCGCCTTTGCGCGCCATTTTGCGGTTGTAGTCATCCAGGTTGCGCGCTACCGTCTCCGAGAACAGTTTGTAGCGCCGGTCCATCTCATGCGCCACCCAACGTAGCGCGCGGATGATGTTTTCCATATCGGATTCGGCCCGCCCTAGCAGGTGCGGCAGCCCGTTGAGATGGCTCAACTCCACCATTTTCGGGTCGATGGCGATCAGGCGCAAGTTGTCCGGATGGTTGTGCATGATCAGGCTCGCCGCCAGTGCCTTGATGAAGATGCTCTTGCCGCTGCCGGTCGTCCCGGCGACGAGCAAGTGCGGCATCGCCGAGAGGTCGGCCACGATCGCCGAACCGGCCACGTCCAGCCCGATGGCTACACAGAGCGGCTTGCCGCATTTGCGGAATTCCTCACTTTCCAGCACCACGCGCAGCGAGACCAGGCTGATTTCGGTGTTGGGCACTTCGATCCCGACAACCGCGCGACCGGGCACGGGCGCTTCGATGCGCAGCGATTTCGCCGCCAGCGCCAGCGCCAGATCGTCGGCCAGCGACGCGATCTGGCTGACGCGCACTTTGCGCTGTTCTTCGCCATCTGGCCCGCGGCTGATATACCCCGGCGCGACGCCAAACTGCGTGACCGTAGGGCCGGGACGCACCTCGGTCACTTGCGCGGGCACGCCGAACTGCGCCAGTGTCTCTTCGATGATGCGGCTCTTGCGGCGTAAGTCCTCCTGATCCGTCCCCGCGCGCCGGGCTTGCTTCAACAGGGTGAGTGGCGGTAGGGCGTCTGTCCGCGGCTCAGGTTCAGACGCCACCGTGGAACGCACGGGCAATGGCACAGATGGTACTTCGATCGCCGGCGGGGCAACCGGCGGCGTTGTGAGTGGCGGGGGTGGGGGTGTTTCACGGCGCTGGGGGACCGGCGATACGGCGACTCCGGCCGCCACCTGCGCGATGGGCTGCGAAACGGCTTCCTCCGGCGTGTCGTTGGCGTGCCGGGCGCGCCAGGCCGCGCCGATCTCGGCAAGGCGCTGCCCGAAGAGGCGCAAGTCTTCTTTCGTCACATCGAACGCCAGCGCCAGGCCAATCAACAGCACCACCGCCATCAAGAAGCCAGTGATTAACGAACCCACGGTGTCGTTCAACAGCACATAAAATGCCCAGCCGATCAAACCGCCGCCCCGTCCCGACTCGACGAGTCCCCAACTGCGCGGAAAATCCGCTACCCCGGTGATCAAGGTCGCCGTGAGGGTCAACAGCGCGATCAGGGTCAATTCGAAGCCGAGCACCGGCCGCCAGCGCCAGGTCATCGGTCGATGAACCAGGTGCCGCAGCCACAACAACCCCAGTCCGACGATCATCGCGGCTACGGGGTAAGCACCCCAACCGAACAAGAACACCAGGGTGCGCACCCAGCCGTTGATCAAGACGCCGGCATTGACCCCGGCGACTTTGCCGGTGAGGGCCACAATGGTCAACAATCCAAAGAGGATCAGCGCCACAGCCAGCAATTGCTGACCGGTAGGCCCCCTGGCCCATTCGAAGAAGAGCTGCGCGCCCTTGCCCAGGATACTCCACACGGTGGCCCTTTGGGCGGGTGTTCGTCTCTGGGCGGGCGTTCGCTTCTGCGTGGTGCGCGCAGACGTTGCTGTGTGGGACAGCGGGGTCGCCCGCGCGGTCGTTTTTTGACTGCGGGTTGTGGTGCGCCGACCGGACGGTCGGGCCATCGAGGCGGCTTTACGCCGGGTCATGAGAGTGCTCCCTGTCTACCATCCTTAGCGAAATGCGATGTTCTTCTGGCACGATCTCCAAAATGCGCACCGTGACCGGTTGTCCCACAACAAAGTGGCTGTAATCCAGCTTGACGCCATCATTACGCCCAAGCTCAGAGGTGTGCAGTAGCCCCTCAAGGCCATCGACCAATTCTACGAAGACACCAAAACGTTCGATGCTGGCAACCGAGCCGGTAAGCACGTCACCTGGCTTGATCCGTGCGTGGACGGACGTCCAGGGATTCGTACTCAGTCGCTTCAAACTGAGGGCAACACGCTGGTGTTCTGGATCAACATTGAGGATTTTGACACGCACCGTCTGCCCTGGCTGCAGAAAATCCTGGGGATCGCGCACCCGCCCCCATGAAATCTCGGAGATGTGCACCATACCTTCCAGTGGGCCGATATCGACGAACGCGCCAAACGGACGCACGCTGGTAACGGTCCCGTTGCAAATGTGGCCGGGGCACAACCACGCCGGCCATTCGGTTTTCATCAGCTCACACTCCGCCACCTGGCGTTCCGAGAGGAGGATGCGATTGCGGATCGGCTCGACTTCGATGATACAGAGGCGTAATTTTCTGCCGACGTAACCCTGGAAGCAACGTTCGCGCGCCTCAGGATCGGCAGGGAACGGATAATCGATCAAGTGTGAAGCCGGAATGAAACACTCAATGCCCTTCCAGTGCGTCATCAGCCCACCCCGATTGAAACCGTCAATAACCAATTCGAGAACTGCATGAATGCGGAACAGATGACGAGCCTCGTCCCAGACAGCCATCGACACCTCAGGCGTTTCGACCCACTCCCAGGCGACGGCGGCGTGTCCTGCACTGACCGGGCCTTCTTCCAAAATACTATTCCAGTAACTCTCACAGAGCGGCGAATGTGGCGGAACATAGTGATCCATAAAAAAACTCCTTATTCTCCAACCTTGCGCAGGCTACGACCTCAACTCAACCTTTGCGGGTGTTTTATCGGAATCTTGCAGCACGGCACTGCGTAAATTGTGCCCGTTTTGCAACGCAACCGCTGATCCCTCAGGAGCGCCGTGCGCTTCCTCTTCCATCAGGATGATGATTTCGGCCAGGTTTTCAATGGCGACCCGCTGTTTGCGATACAGGTCCGACTCGCTCACTGCCAGCCGCATTGCCACCTCGCGGACTCTGTGCCCCCGCAGGAACTTCATTTCAAGTATATTGTATAGCAGCCATTCCGGTGCTGTCAACTTGCGTTCACCATCGGGACGCAGGCGTTCGATGGCATCGGCCAGCACGACACGCAGGCCCTTAACGACGTTGCCGTCGTAATCGGCAGCCGCCCGTTTGACGATTTCCAGGTTCAGGAGCGGGTTTTCCGTCAGACGCGGGCCACCCCAATAGTGGGCAAGTGCGTCGTGAACCCACTGCGGCAGTTCCGGGGACTGGGTTAGCGTGAAACCGCCCACCGCTTCGCCCGTGTAGCGCAAGAGGCTTCCGCGCCGCTGAATGTCCGTCAATTCCGAAAGCAGCGGCGAGAAAGCGCCGAACACGACCTGTTGCAGCCGCCGGTCCTCTAGCGCGGCGCTTGCCTGGAGGAGCAGATCGTCCAACAGGGCTTCCTGTTCCGTCGTAAGTGGCAAATGGACTTCGGGCGTCCGCAATCCGATCAGACCAAGCATGTCAATCTCGCTCTTGTCGTAGATGACCAGTGCCCAATACCCATCCCAGAAAATGAAACGGTCTTGCTTCTGCGTGGAGGCCACTTCTGCCAGTGGAATCTGGGCGACATCTTCTGGCGAGAGCGACCAGTTACAGCGGATGTCCCAATGCAATTCACCGTTGTCCAGGGTCGCCAGGAAGCCGCCGTTGCTGCGAAGGATTTCGCAGACTGCGGCCAGGACATTCTCTAAGAATTGTCGCAGGTCGGTGGTGGTCAACAGCCGTTGGCTCAAATCCTGCACCCGGGCCACCTCTTCCCGTCCTTCGCGGTAAAGCGCCAGATCAATCAGCGGTTTTGCCAGTTCCACCCCCAACTGCATCACAATGACCGTGCCGGCACTGAAGATCAGCGAGAGCGTGTATTGCCGCACGCCCAACAATGGTTCCAGGGTCAATCCGACGCCGAACATCACCAGCGCCAGGCTCGCCGTCAGCGGGCCGCGCAGGAGAAAACGCACCATGCGATGTTTGATCACCCGGTCGGGTGTCAACGCGCCGATAAAGGCGACGCTGTAGGCCATCAGCGCCAGCATGGCGGCAACGGCGATGTTCCCCACGATGAGCAGAAGCCAGAACAGGGTGGCGGGTAGGTGCGTCGGCCAGCCGATCAGCAGCAGATAAGGAAACACGCCCATAGCCGGGGCAACAAAGCTGACCAACAAGTAAGCCATGCGCCGCCGCGCCGCGTGGGTGTAGCAGCGCCGGCGCGCGACCAGCGTCTCCCGCAATCCCCACAACGCCACACCGGCAAAAATGAAAGCGAAGGGGTAAAAGAGCGGGCCGGGCTGCAAATGGTACACTCCGGCTGCGGCATCGGACAGGGGGACTCCCCCTTTAACGACCACATCGGTGAAGAGAGCCAGCAGCGCCACCACCCCGCTGCTCACGAAGCTGCCCCAGCGTACCCAGCCGGGGAAGTGGTCTTCCATCACGGAAAAACGAATGGCGCGCACGAACTCGATGTAGAATGTGGGGGTGAACGCGATGCCCAACCACTGTAAGCGCAACAGCAGCCCACTCTGCGCCGGCGCTGTATCGCTGGGCGGCAACAGGTCCACCAGATAAACGACGATCACACAGATCAGCAAGCCGCCAAACATGCTCGAGACGCGGCTCTGGCGGTTGTAGAAAAAAAGATAAAGCGCAAGGGCAAAAGCGGTGGCCGCCACGCCCGCCATCAACACATCATTCGCCTTGATGAGAAAATGCAGCCAGTCCATAGGCAATAGTCTAAAGTCCAAAGTCCAAAGTCCAAAGTCGTTAGTCGCTCATCGAATTGAGAGGAGGCACGTTAACTCAGCTCTCATGCATCCTGCACCTTGCATCTTGCATCTTGCCTCTTGCCTCCTGCCTCCTTACCGGATGCGCTTGCGGAAGAAAATCCCTACTTCCTGTCCCGGCCAATAGCCGTCCTGAAAGCCACAGAAGACAAAGCGATGCTTGAGCGCAAAACCGATCGCCGGTTGTGCTTTGAGGGCACACTCCAGAATCAGATGCTCAACGTCCTTGCGTAAAGCCCATTCGACGGCATGGTTCAGCAGTTCCGTGGCGACGCCGCGGCGGCGATAGGCTTCCTCCACGACCAGGTCGTTGATCCGCGCTTCACCGCGCTCCGCCGCTACCGATAGCGCCATGTAGCCGATCACTTTGCGGCCTTCGGCGGCAACCCAAAAGACGTCGCTGCGCGCCCAGCACCTCGCCCGCGCCTCGGGGTTGAGAAAAGGGGCAATGCGCTGCTTGCGTGGCAGTCGTACCTCGCGGAAAAGCGCGCCCCATTCGTTATCGGCGCGCACGCCTTCCATTTGCCACGCCGATTCGGTTTCGTATGATCCATCGATAGCCAGACACGCTTTCCAATCGTCCTCGCGCGCCACTCGAATACGCATAATCCCTCCTTCAAAAATAACCACAGAGGGCACGGAGAGAATTCTGAAAAACCTCTGTGTTCTCCGTGTCTCCGTGGTGCAATATTTTCCGCCCGCGTTGGTGTGGGAGACGCCTCTATGAGTTCAGAGTCGATAGTCGTCAGTCCAAAGTTGATGGGCCACCGCCACGACAGAAATCCAAAATCACCAATCCAAAATCGTCTAGGGGGCGACGATATTGACCGGGATGGTGCATGTCGTCGTGTTGCCGTAGATGTCCACCACCACCAACTGAAACCGATAGGGGCCGCCCGGTGGATAACGGTTGGGGTCCGAAACATCCCATGTTCCCAGGAAGCCGTTCGTCACTGCCGTGTTGTATTGCGAGACGAAGTTGGGCGTGTTCGAGCCCGGAAATTGCACTTCGAATTTGTAATATGAAAAGGCATTGACGCTGGCCGTACCGGCGACTTGCACTTCACCGGACACGTTGCTCCCGGCCGTCGGCAACGTCAACTGCGCTTCGGCTGACGGGCAGTCGGGCTGATAGACGTCCGGCGGGACAGGCGTGGATGTCGGCAACACAAAGTCCGTCGGCGTGGGCTGCACCGCGGGGATCACTACCGTGGTCAGCATCTGGGTAGCCGTCAAGGGCGGCGTCGCCGTTTCGATGCCGGGTGTCCCCATGGGTCTGAGCGGTGTCGGCGTGAGGGTGAACAATCCCACTCCTACCGTAGTCACCGGCGTCGTCGTCACCGGCAAGGTCGGCAGTACATAAGCGCGCAGCATGAACACCGCCGCGCCCAGCCCCAGGAACAGCGCCGCCGTGAACCAGGCGCGGGCCATCCGGTAGTGGTAGACCTCGCGCTCCAACGAGAACTGCGCAATGTCACGCCGGCGCTTGTTGGAGATGGCAGTGACAACGTAGCCAAGCGCGCCCAACAGGCAGATCACACCGATCCACAGAGCCTGCCGCCCCAGCCAGGAAATTACAATCGTCATAGGCGGTGCAACACCCCCCGGATGATCGTCTCCAAACGGGGCGTCAACACACGCCCGGCCGCCAACACCTCTTCGTGGTTCGGCGGCGGCGCGCCTTCCTCGCCCACCAGCGTGTTGCTGATCCCGGAAAGTCCCAGCACGCGCATCCCGCTATGCCGGGCTGTGATCACTTCGGGCACGGTGGACATCCCCACGGCGTCTGCCCCGATGAGGCGCAGGAAGCGCACATCGGCGACCGTCTCGAAGCTCGGCCCCGCCAGGCAGATGTAGACACCCAGATGCGCCGGAATCGCGGCCTCCAGGGCGATTTCCTGTGCCAGCCGGCGCAACGCGGGGTCGTAGGCGTCGTTCATGCTGGGGAAGCGCGGGCCAAACTCGGCCAGATTCGGGCCGCGCAGGGGATTGAGGCCGGCCATGCCGATCAGGTTGATGTGATCGCGGATGATCATCACGTCACCGGCGCGGTAGGTCATATTCAATCCGCCCGCGGCGTTCGTCACGATAAGCAACTCGCAACCGAGTAGTCGCATCACGCGGACCGGCAACCCGACCCGGCCCATACTGTAGCCTTCGTAGTAATGGGCGCGGCCTTGCATCACCACCACGGGGACGCCTTCGAGGAGGCCCAGGATCAGGCGCCCAGAGTGGCCTTCCACTGTGGAGATGGGGAAATGAGGAATGTCGGCAAAGGGAATGACCGTCGCGTCTTCCACCGCCTCGGCTAAGGCGTTGAGGCCCGATCCGAGAATCATTCCCACACGCGGCTGCATATCGGCATGCCGCCGAATCACTGCAACGGCTTCATTGAATTCATGCATCGTATAGAATTCTTCCATACTGAACCTCCGCTTCATCATCAGTCGTCGTCAGTCAGGTGAGCGCGCGGGTGGGCGCGGTCGTAGGCTTCGCGCTTGCGCTGGCTTGAGATTTCGGTGTAAATCTGCGTTGTGGTGATATTGGCATGTCCCAGAAACTGCTGGACCTCGCGCAAATCGGCCCCTCCATCCAACAAATGGGTGGCGAAGGTGTGACGCAAGGTGTGCGGCGTCACCCACGCTTCCAGCCCCGCCGCTTGCGCGTAGTGTTGCACGATAAACCAGAGGCCCTGCCGGGTCAGAGCGTCGCCCCGCTTGTTGAGGAACAGCGTTTTCTCCGCAGCCTCGCGCAGCAGGAAGGGCCGGCCTTCTTCGATGTAACGGCGCACACAGTCTCGGGCTGCCGGGTACAAGGGGATCAGACGCTCCTTGCTGCCCTTGCCCATGCACAATACGGTGTTGTTCACCAGGTCTACATCCCCCACACGCAGGCCGAGCACCTCGCTTGCCCGCATACCGGTCGCGTACAACATCTCCAGCAGGGCGCGATCCCGCAGCGCCAGCGGCGTCTCTTCGACCGAGGCCGCATCCAAAAGCCGCTGCATCGCCTCGCGGGACAGGGTATGCGGCAGTCGCTTGCCCACCTTCGGTTGGTGTACCCAGTGGGCCAATTCGCCACTAATCACCCCCTCGGCAAAGAGAAAGTGTAGAAATGAACGTACCGCCGCTATCTTCCGCCCCACGGTCGCCGTGCTGTACCCTTCATCCTGAAGCGAGGTCACAAACCTTTCGAGCACGTCGGCGGTCAGCGCGTCCCACTGTGTCAGGCCGGAGGCTTGCATGAATGTCTGAAACTGCCTCAAATCCTGTTCATAAGCAGCCAGTGTGTTGGCAGCATAGCCACGCTCGAACCTGACATATTGCAAGAAACGATGTAAGTCGGTGTCCATGCCTGAAATATTATACTTTAACGCTGCAAATCCCACAAATGCCGCGCGATTTCTTCGGTGGCGTGTGGCCGCGCCAGCGCCTGCGAACAGGCCGCCATCGCAGCCCGCTGCGCCGGATGGGCCAGCAAATCCATCACGGCATCTGCCGCTGCTTCGGGCTTGGGCGCCCACACCCCGGCATGATTTTCGACGACGTGCAGGATATTGCCCTCTTCCTGTCCCGGGATCGCGGCGTAGAGCACCAACGGCAGACCGGCGATGAATGCCTCCGACAATGTATTCGGCCCGGCCTTGGTGACGAGCACATCGGCTGCCCGCATCCACACGGCGATGTTGCTGACAAAGCCCTCAACATGCAGTGGAACAGGGACGTCCAACGTGCGTAACGCATGGTAGAGTGCCTGGTTACGCCCGGCGATCACGACCAGATGGGCGTTGGGTTTGCGCCGGGCAATTGCCCGCACCACCGGCACCAGCGGCCCCATCCCCTCGCCGCCGCCGACCATCAGGACAACCGGGCGGTCCTGGGGCAAGTTGAGGAGTGCGCGGGCTTTGGTCTGCGATAAATCACGTGCTTCGACGAAAGCACGCCGGGTGGGCATCCCAATCACCCGAATGTGCTGCGGCGTCACGCCTGCCCGTAGGGCGCGTTGCCGGGCTGCCTCGGTGGGCACGATGTACAGGTGCGCGCCCGGTGTGAACCATCCGGCATGCACGCTGACCAAATCCAACGTCACGATGGCGAACGGATTGCGCAGCGCCAGCTTCCGCCGGGCGAACAACAGGGCCGCGTTCGGCACCCCATGAAACGAAACCATCACATCGGCCGGGTGATGCTCCAGCAAACTACAGAGAGAGGGTCCGGCATAAGGCCATACTGCGCCGGAGAGCAGCTTGACCACCGGCATGGTATCGGAAAGGTGATACCCTACGTGCCACGGAATCCCGTTCAATCCCACCACTATCGGATACCATTGCGGGAAGCGGTCGAACGGCCAACGGCGCATCTCGACGAAAATGTCCACCATCTCGACGACGGCGGCGTCGCCGTACAGCCGCGCCATTTCGTCTTTGACCGCCTGCGCCGAGGCGCGATGTCCGCCGCCGGTATCGGAGAAGAGGAAAAGAAAACGCTTGGGCGTAATACCGGATGCTGCGTCTGTCATTCGCTCTCCGACACGCCGGAAGCCTGTTGCACAAAACGCTTGACGCGCGCCTCGAAGCGGCTACGCGGCACCATCACGTAACGCCGGCACGTCAGGCACTCCATACCGATGTCCACGCCAACCCGTAGGATACGCCAGGTATGGCCGCCGCACGGATGGCTTTTGCGCAACTCGACTACATCCCCCACGTTCAAAGACAAGGGTGCTTTACCCGCCATAACCACCTCGCCTCGGCACACGCTCTACAATGTCACGTGTCGTTGCTGAACGCGGCAATGCTCAGCATCGATGATGTGCAAGACTTGCTCCACCGTCTCATCCAATCCACACTCGCGGTTGATGACGACGTAATCGAATTCGCCGATGCGCCGCATTTCCTCACGGGCCACTCTCATGCGATAGCGCAACTGCTCTTCGGATTCAGTCTGACGGCGTTGAAGGCGTGCGTATAATTCCTCCTCTGAGGCCGCGGCTAAAAAAATGAGAATCGCCTCGGGGGCCAGGCGTTTGACGGTGGCTGCCCCCTGTACATCCAGGCGCATGATCACGTCCTTGCCGCTGTTCAGCGCGTCGCGTACCTGTTGCTTGGGGATGCCTTTGTACTGCCCGTAGACCATGGCGTGTTCCAGCAGTTCGTCCTGGCGGATCATCTCCTGGAACTCGGTCTCGGACACAAAAAAGTAATCCGTCCCATGCACCTCATCTGGGCGCGGCGGGCGCGACGTCGCCGTGATCACGAAATGAAATGAGGATTGGCGTTGCCGCATTTGTGTGACAACGCTATCCTTTCCCACACCAGAAGGCCCGGAAATGACGATCAGCAACGGGTAATGCGGACGATGATACAAATCGGTCGCGTTTTCCCCCATAAAACTTGCTCCTCCTCCACTTTTTCGGTATAATGCCTCACTACACTATACCACAGTTGCTTAAGGAGAGAAAGATGCCGATTTACGAATACCGTTGCCAAAAGTGTCGCCGCCGGTTCTCGGTATTTTGGCGCTCTTTTTCCGCCATCGACGAAAGCACGGTGACGTGCAAGCACTGCCACAGCACCGACGTGCGCCGCCTGGTCTCGCGGGTGCGCGTCGTGCGTTCGGAAGATAGCCGTCTCGAAGACCTGGCTGACCCCACCGCTTGGGGCGATTTCGACGAGAACGACCCCAAGAGCATGGGGCGCTTTATGCGCAAGATGGTCAACGAGATGGGGGACGAAGCCGGCGACCTCGGCCCGGAGTTTGACGAGGTCATCGACCGCCTGGAAGCCGGGCAAAGCCCGGAAGAGATCGAGAAGGAAATTCCCGATCTGGCCGGAGACGCCGGTCCAATGGGCGGTGACATGGACTTCGCATAAACCTTAACCACGAATCCTCACGAATTTCCACGAATTTCTCTCTGTCCGTGAGGATTTGTCGTAGTCAAGATGACTTTACGATCCGCAGTCCAGGAATTGTACCCGGATTTCATGGATTCTTTGGATTATTGTACTGGTCAACGAGAGTTTGAACTTGCCGGACGGCTTTTTTTACCGCAGAGTTCGCTGAGAGCGCGGAGAAATTCTATAAATCTCTGCGAGCTTTGCGCTCTCTGCGGTGCAATATGTCTTTGACCACTACAGATTCTTTGGGATTATTGGGAAAAATCCGTGTTTTCCGTGTACATCATGAAGATGCGTGTTTTTTGCTCCAGGAGGTAGTATGGACGAGTCTAACGCTTCACTAAAAGGCCGTTGGGCGCTGATTTTGGGCGCATCGAGCGGGTTCGGGGCAGCGACGGCGCGGGCGGTGGCGCAGGCCGGGATGCACGTCTTCGGCGTGCATCTGGACCCCCGCCGCAGCATCGAGCAGGCCGAAGCTGTCATCGCCGACGTGGAGGCCGCCGGCAGCCGGGCTATCTTCTTCAACACCAACGCCGCCGATGCGCGACGACGGGCGCGCGTGATCGAGACCATCGCCGCGACATTGCGGGACGCCGAGTACTCCACCATCCACCTGATGGTTCACACCCTGGCCTTCGGCAGCCTGCGCCCGTACATCGCCGAGTCGCCGGAAGAGGCTACCTCCGAGGAACAGATGGACATGACGCTGCGGGTGATGGCGCACAGCCTCGTCTACTGGACGCAGGATTTGGTACGCGCCAACTTGTTAGGGCCGGGCAGCCGGATTTATTCGATGAGCAG